>NZ_BAAHXK010000003.1:0-225150 GCF_054656915.1 Methylothermus subterraneus | reverse complement strand
CCCCCCCCCCCCCCCCCCCCCCCCCCCCCCCCCCCCCCACAGGGCGCTGCGCCCCTACATGCCATCATCACCCGCGAGGAGGCCGCCCGCAACGATTACAACCTTTCGCCCAGCCGCTACGTGAGCGCCAACGGGCAGGAGGAGACGCTGCCGCTGGAGGAGGCCCTGGTGCGGCTGGAGGAGGCCGAGGAGGAGCGCGCCGGGGCGGAAAGCAATCTCCACGAAGTTTTGAAGGCATTGGGGTTGTTATGAAAGTGGAGAATGAGCGAATGCCAGAGAGCGAACCCCTCCCCGACGGCTACCGCCTGACCGAACTCGGCCCCCTGCCGGAGGAGTGGCGGGTGGTGCGGTTGGGGGAGGTGACGGAGATCGGCCCTGCACGTATCAGGCGGGAAAGCCGAGATTTGTTGCCTTTTATTCCTATGTCGTTGATTCCAGAGGGTGGCACTATCATTCATAGATGGGAACTCAAACCGCCTAAAGAAATACGTAGCGGGTTGATTGTATCGGAGGGCGACTTTTTATTAGCGAAAATCACACCATGTCTGGAAAATGGTAAACAGGGAATAGTGAAGAATATTCCAGGAGGCTGGGGGTATGCGACAACAGAAGTGTTGCCTATTCGGCCAAAAGAGGGATTGCTGACTGAGTATTTGGCTTTATACACGTTGCAACCAGAACTTCGAAATGAACTTGCTTCCAAGATGGAAGGTACAACCGGCAGGCAGCGCCTTCCCAAATCGGTTTTGCTTTCCCTTGCCATCCCCCTCCCCCCGCTCGCCGAGCAGCGCGCGATCGCCCGCATCCTTGAGGCGGTGGATCGGCGCATCGCCGCGGAGGAGGCCTGGGTCCGCGCCGTGGAGGACCTGTTCCGCTCGCTGCTGCATGAGATGATGACGGCCAAACGGCGATTGCCGCCGGAATTCGTTGGGGCGACCCGCCGGGTCGCCCCAACAACGGGGGGACAAACGCCATGACCCCTTACGATCCCGCCCGCCACCATCGGCGGTCCATTCGCCTGAAGGGATACGATTACACCCAACCGGGGGCGTATTTCATCACCCTCGTCACGCACGAACGGGCGCCTCTGTTCGGCGCGGTGGTGGATGGGGTCATGCGGTTGAACGCATGGGGCGAAATCGTGCGCGAGGAATGGTTCAAAACCGCGCACATCCGTCCGTATGTGCGGTTGTACGAGGACGAATGCGTGGTGATGCCCAATCATGTGCATGGGATCATTTGGATGGTGGAAAACAACGATGACACCGCGGTTGGGAATGACAACATGGTCGGGAATGGCGACGTTGTAGGGGCACGGCGGCGCCGTGCCCCTACATCTCGCCGTGCCCCTGCGGTGTCGTCGTGCCCCGACCACGTGGAACAATTCGGCAAACCCGTCCCCGGATCCATTCCCACCATCGTCCGTGCGTTCAAATCCGCCATCACCAAACGCATCAACGAATTGCACAACACCCCCGGCGCGCCCATCTGGCAACGCAATTATTACGAACACGTCATCCGCGATGAACGCGCCTTGAACGCCATCCGCCAATATATCACCGAAAACCCCCTGCGTTGGCACCTGGACACATACAATCCCGACCGCACCGGCGACGACCTGTTGGCCCGGGAAATCTGGAATACAATCCAGCCACATCCCAAAATCAATCGGGACGCGTAGGTGGTGCGCTATGTCTATTTCCTCCGAACGTCATACCGTCCAGAACCCTCTGATCCGCTACGCGGTTGAGGCCGGCTGGGAATACCTGCCGCCGGAGGAGAGGAGGCCCTGCGTCTGCGCGGCGGCGAGGACAAGCCCTTCCTGCACGCCGTGCTGGTCGAGCAAATCCAGCGTCTCGACCCCGGCGTGGTGACCGCCGTCCCCCAGGCCGAGGCGGTCATCCGCCGCCTGCTCAGCCTGCGCGCCGATATCGAGGGCAACCGCGAAGCCTGGGAATACCTCAAGGGCCTCAAAACCGTCTTCGTCCAAACTGAACGGCGCGAGCGCAATCTCGTGCTGCTCGACCCGGAGCGTCCGCAGGCCAACCGCTTCCACGTCACCGACGAGTTCACCTTCCAGAGCGGCGCCCGCCGCATCCGCGCCGATGTGGTCTTCCTGGTCAACGGCATCCCGGTCATCGTCATCGAGACCAAAGCCGCCACGCGGCTGGAGGGCATCGCCGAGGCCTTCGACCAGATCCGCCGCTACCACCAGGAAGCGCCCGACCTGATGGCGCAGGCGCAACTCTTTGCCCTCACCCATCTGGTGCAATTCTTCTACGGCGCGACCTGGTCGCTCTCGCGCAAGGCGCTCTTCAACTGGCGGGAGGAGGTGAGTGCGCCGGCCGGTCGCCCGGAGGTGGATTTCGAAACCCTGGTCAAATCCTTCATCGCCCCGCGGCGCGTGTTGCGCGTGCTCACCGATTACATCCTCTTCGCCCGCAAGGACGGCGAACTGCAGAAAATCGTCCTGCGCCCGCACCAGATGCGCGCCACCGAGCGCGTCCTGGCGCGTTCCTATCAGGCCGTGACGGCGCGGCAGGCGCCCCGCCGCGGCCTGATCTGGCACACGCAAGGCTCCGGCAAGACCTACACCATGCTCACCATCGCCCGCCGCCTGCTGGAAGACAGGCGCTTCGACAATCCCACCGTCCTGCTCATCGTGGACCGCAACGAACTGGAAAGCCAACTCTTCCAGAACCTGGAGGCGGTCGGCTTTGGCCACGTGCACCTGGCGCGCTCCAAACGTCACCTGCGCGAGCTGCTCCAGGCCGATACGCGCGGGCTGATCGTCTCGATGATCCACAAATTCGACGACATGCCGGCGGACCTCTGCACGCGGCGCAACGTCTTCGTGCTGGTGGACGAAGCCCATCGCTCCACTGGCGGCGACCTGGGCAACTACCTGATGGGTGCGCTGCCCAACGCCGTCTTCATCGGCTTCACCGGCACGCCCATTGACCGCACCGCCCACGGCAAAGGCACGTTCAAGACCTTCGGGGCCGATGACCCGCAAGGCTACCTGGATAAGTACTCCATCCGCGAATCCATCGAGGACGGCACCACCGTCCCGCTGCACTATCAACTGGTACCCAACGATCTGAGGGCCGACCGCGAGGCGATGGAGCGCGAGTTCTGGGCGCTGGCGGAACTCGAAGGGGTGGCCGATGTGGAGGAACTCAACCGCGTCCTCGACCGCGCCGTGACCCTGACCAACATGCTCAAGAACCGCGAGCGCGTCGAGAAGATCGCCGCTTTTGTGGCCGATCACTTCCGGCGGTACGTCCAGCCGATGGGCTACAAAGCCTTCCTGGTGGCGGCCGACCGCGAGGCCTGTGCGTTGTACAAAGAAGCCCTCGACCGCCACCTGCCTGCGGAATGGAGCGCGGTGGTGATCAGCGCTGGTCACAATGACCCGCCGCATCTCAAACGGCATCACCTGAGCGAGGAAGAGGAAACGCGCCTGCGCCGCGCCTTCCGCAAGCCCGGCGAGAACCCCCAGATTTTCATCGTCACCGAAAAATTACTCACCGGCTACGACGCCCCCATCCTCTACTGCATGTACCTCGACAAGCCCATGCGGGATCATGTGCTTTTGCAGGCGATCGCCCGCGTCAATCGTCCGTACGAGAGCGAGGACGGTCAGCGCAAGACCAGCGGCCTGATCCTGGACTTCGTCGGCGTCTTCGAGAACCTGGAGCGGGCGCTGGCCTTCGATTCGCAGGACGTGAGCGGCGTGGTGGAGGGCATCGAGGTGCTGCAAAAGCGCTTTGCCGACCTGATGAGCACAGGCCGGACCGACGCCTTGCCTCTACATGCCGGCAAGTTCGCAGACAAGGCGGTGGAAGCCGTGCTGGAGCGCTTCCGGGATAAGGAGCGGCGGGAAGCCTTCTACCGCTACTTTCGCGAGATCGAGGAAATCTACGAAATCCTTTCCCCCGATCCTTTTCTGCGCCCCTACCTGGAAGATTATCAGCGGCTGGTGGAGATGTACCGCCTCCTGCGCGCCGCCTACGAGCCGCACGTGCCGGTGGACAAATCCTTCCTGCGCAAGACCGCTGAGATCGTTCAGCAGCACAGCCGCACCGACGCTATCCGTGAGCCGCAGGCCACCTACGAAATCGGCCCGGCCGCGTTGCTAGCACTTCTGACCGAGGAAAAACCCGAAACCGTCAAGGTTTTCAACCTACTCAAGGAATTGCACCGTCTGGTGGAAGACCAGGGGCGCGCCGCTCCCTACCTGCTCTCCATCGGCGAGCGCGCCGAAGAGATCCGCCGGCGTTTTGAGGAGCGCCTCATTGAGTCTCAGCAGGCGCTGCAGGAACTGGAGGGTCTAGTCAAACAACTGAACGAAGCCCACGCCGAACAGGCCTCCAGCCCGCTCTCGCGGCAAGCCTTTGCTGTCGAATGGTGGCTGCGCACCCATCAGGTTGCGGCAGCACAAGCCCGGCAGGTCGCCCAGGAGATGGAAGGCGCTTTTGCCGCTCTGCCGCATTGGATGAGTAGCCGCAGGCAGGAAAGCGAACTGCGCACAGCCCTGTACACGGCGTTGCTGGCGGCTGGCATCGGCGAGGTTGTCGCCTGGGCGGATGCCATACTGAACCTATTGCGGAGAGCTGCCCAATGAGGAAAGCCATTGGACCGGATTGGCAACCCCTCGAGGAAGCCGTCCCGATAGACGTGTTTCGCGCCGAGGTATGGGCCTGGGCGAAGCGCCTCGGCGTTACGGAGCGGGTGCGGGAGATTCACTTTCGCACGATGAAGCGTAAGTGGGCCAGTTGCTCCTCACGGGGAAGACTGACGTTCAACACCGAACTCCTTCAGCAATCGGCAGCGTTTCGTCGCCAAGTGATCGTCCATGAGCTGCTCCACTTAAAAGTTCCGAACCACGGCAAACTCTTTAATGCCTTGCTCAAGGCCTATCTTGACCGTTGAGCGGAATTTTGCCGTTCCTGCCAAGCTTTTTCTAAGAGTTCGCGCACCTCTTCGTCGCTGGTTTGGCTAAAATCCACGTACCACTGGCCGACGGCGTAGAAGTTTTCCGGGGTGGCCAGGCAAACCAGATCGTCGACTTCCTCACGCAGTTTGGCGGCCGTGTCGGGAGGCGCCACCGGCACCGCGACGACGATCGCCGCCGGCTTAAAGCTTTTAAGCGCCGCGATGGCCGCGCGCATCGTCGCCCCGGTGGCCAAGCCGTCATCGATCAGGATCACGGTGCGCCCCTGGACCTTAGGAAAAGGCCGGTCGCCGCGAAACAGGCGCTCGCGGCGGGCTAGTTCCTCGGCTTCTTTCTGGGCCACGGCTTCGACGGCTTCCTCAGCCAGGCCAAGGCCGGCGATCACGTCCTGGTTGAGGACTTTGGCGCCACCGGAGGCGATCGCGCCCATGGCGAGCTCCTCTTGATAGGGAACGCCTAATTTGCGCACCACAATCACATCCAGCTCCGCTCCCAAAGCCTTGGCGACCTCGAACGCCACCGGCACCCCGCCGCGCGGCAGAGCCAAAACCAAAAGGTCCTGGCGTCCAGCGTAGGCGCTTAAGGCCTCGGCCAGCCGGCGGCCGGCTTCCCTACGATTGGCAAACGAAAGCATAAGAGCGCTCCTTTAAGTTTAAAATGATCCGATCGTTTGCGTTTTCTTAAACCCCATGGCCGAATTTTTCAACCTTTATCGCCATAATTTCGTGCGCGTGGCCGTCGCCGTCCCCAAAGTCCAAGTCGCCGATCCGGCTTTCAATGCGCACCAAACCATCGAGCTGTTAAGCCAAGCCGCCGCAGGCAAAGCCTGCCTTGCGGTGTTCCCGGAACTTGGGCTTTCGGCGTACTCGTGCGAGGACCTGTTGCAACAGCAAGCCTTGCTCGAGGGTTGCCTTGAGGCTTTGGCCGAAGTTTTGGCGGCCACGCGCACCCTGCCTTTAGTCGCCGTGGTCGGCCTGCCGCTTAAGCTCGAGCAGATGCTCTTTAACTGCGCGGCGGTGTTGTACCGGGGACGGATTTTGGGCGTAATCCCTAAGACCTATCTTCCCAATTACCGGGAATTCTACGAACTGCGCCAGTTCACCCCGGGGGATTTTGCCCTCCAGGAGACGGTCGATGTTTTAGGGCAACGCGCCGTTCCCTTCGGCAGCCGGCTTTTATTCCAGGCCGAAAACCAGCCCCTATTCGCTTTCCACGTGGAAATCTGCGAGGACCTGTGGGTGCCCATCCCGCCGTCTTCGTACGCGGCCCTTGCCGGCGCGACGGTGCTCGTCAATCTGTCCGCCTCCAACATCACCGTAGCCAAAGCCGATTACCGCCGCCAACTCGCCGCGAGCCAATCGAGCCGCTGCCTTGCCGCCTATCTTTACACCGCGGCAGGACCGGGGGAGTCGACCACCGACTTGGCCTGGGACGGTCACGGGATGATTTACGAGAACGGTACGCTCCTCGCCGAAAGCGAGCGCTTTGCCTTAAAATCGCAGTTAATTCTAGGCGACATCGACTTAGACCGCCTGGTCCAGGACCGAATGCGCCAGAACAGCTTTGGCCAGGCCCGCCGGCACCACCAAGAAACTCTCAAACAATTTCGCACCGTCCGCTTTGCGCTCGACCTTCCCATCCAAGAAAAGCTATTGCTTGCGCGCCAATACGAACGCTTCCCCTTCGTTCCCAGCGATCCCAAACGCCGCGACGAACGCTGCCACGAGGTTTACGAGATCCAGGTCCACGGTCTGGTCAAGCGCCTAAAAAGCATGGGGGCGGACAAAGTGGTGATCGGCGTCTCCGGCGGCCTAGACTCGACCCAGGCGCTGATCGTATGCGCGCGGGCGATGGACCTTCTGGGTCTGCCGCGGACAAACATCCTCGCCTATACCCTGCCTGGATTTGCCACCAGCCAGCGCACTCTGAACCAGGCGCGAAGATTAATGCAAGCTTTAGGCTGTAAAGCGCACGAAATCGACATCCGGCCAAGCTGCCTTAAGCTGCTCAAAGACATCGGCCATCCTTACGCCGAAGGCCAGCCGGTCTACGACGTGACTTTTGAAAACGTGCAGGCGGGCGAGCGCACCAATTATCTGTTTCGCCTCGCCAACCTGCACCGCGCGCCGGTGATCGGCACCAGCGACCTAAGCGAGCTGGCGCTGGGCTGGTGCACGTACGGCGTGGGCGACCACATGGCCCACTACCACGTCAACGCCAGCGTGCCCAAGACCTTGATCCAGTACCTGATCCGCTGGGTGGCCGAGACCGGCCTGCTGGGCGCTGAGGCAAGCGCGGTGTTAGAAGAGATTTTGGCGACCGAAATCAGCCCGGAGCTCGTGCCCGGCGCCGGCGACGATTCCCAGCCGCTGCAGCGCTCGGAGGAAATCGTCGGCCCTTATGCGCTGCAAGATTTTCATCTTTACTACCTCCTGCGCTTTGGCTATCTGCCGGAGAAAGTCGCTTTTTTAGCCTGGTCGGCGTGGCACGACCGAAACTGCGGCAGCTGGCCGCAGGTTCCTGAAAGCGAGCGCTGCGAATACACTCTCGCGGAAATCAAGCACTGGCTAAGGGTCTTTTTGGAAAGGTTCTTTAAGTTTAGCCAGTACAAGCGCAGCTGCATCCCCAACGCCCCGAAGGTGGGATCTGGAGGGTCTTTATCTCCCCGCGGCGACTGGCGAGCTCCCAGCGACGGGGAGGCTACAGCGTGGCTTAGCCGGCTCGACCGGATTCCGGAGGCTTGACTGCCTCCTGCCCCAGGAGCAAGCCGCGCAAAAGGCCCAGTTTGTGCTTGACGATGGCGGCGTTCACCGGCCCCATGCGCAAAAGCTGTTTTTGCGCGGCGCTCAACGCCTCCAGTTGCGGGTCAGCGTACCGATATCCTACCGCCTTTTTGATCAGGCGGATTTCTGCTGGCGGCTGGGGAGTGCTGAGCAGGTGTTCAATGGCGTTCAGCAGCACCTGATCGAAATCGACGCCTGGGCGGCCGATCTCAGCGTAGGCTTCCTCGATCCTAGGCTTAAGATGCCGATACAAGCGCCAAGCCAGATCCACATCCACCGCCTCCACCGCCGCGGCAAGCGCATCGTAGCGGTGATAGCTGGCCGGATCGAGGCGATATTCCCCGCTTTCGCTTTCTATGACCTGGAGCGATTCTTTAGGCGCCCAAGAATCGAACAACTTGCGCGGCACTTTTCCTTGCGCGATCTCGTCGGCCAAAGCGACAAATTTGCGCAGCAAATCGGGAGTCTCTTGCACCCACCGGATCAAGAACGGGTTTTGATCGAGTTCCGGCAACTCCTGGCGCAGCCAGTCATCGCTCTCGCTTAAGGAAGGCAGAGGAGGAAAATCAACCACAGGGGTAACCCTCGCGACAAACTCCTCAGGCGGTGTTGCTTCCTGGGCCTTGGGGACGGAAGGCGTTTGCGGCTTGGGGGTTTCTTTGGCCAAAACAGCGGCCTGTTTGGCGCGATAGGCCTGCCACAAAACCCAGGCCGTCCCAACCACCAACCCCAACATCACAAGAGCCCAAATACGCTTACGCAGGGGAGAAGGCTTTGGAGACGGATCTGCCATGGGGGTCGCCTACAACGACAGGCAAAAGCCTACGGGGAAAAGGATGGTAGGCGCGGGCAGGATTGAACTGCCGACCTCTGCCGTGTGAAGGCAGCGCTCTCCCACTGAGCTACGCGCCTGAAAACTTTGGTTATTGTATGAATTTAGCGTCGGCGTGCAAGCGCTTTTTTCATCAACCGCCTGCTTTTTTTGCGCCTTCTTCTTCAGCCTCGCAGGTATTGATGTTTAAAGGGGCATAAGCTGGACACCAGCGCAACACCGCCGTGGCGATGGGGAGCAGGCCAACCAACCCCCACCAGCTTTTGAAGAAGAGTCCCAAAGCCATGATCGCCACGCCCGCGACGATGCGGATCAAGCGGTCTTTGCGTCCCACATTGGGTTGCAGTTTCAACATCGCACTCACCTCCTCTCAAGTTAAGTTCAAGCGCTTCCCGCGCTGCTTGCTTCTCCGTCCTTAAGAGCCTCCTGGAGCAGCTCGTTAACGCGGCGCACGAAGGCCGCAGGATCCTCTAATTGCCCGCCTTCGGCCAACACCGCCTGATCGTACAACAGCCAGCATAAGTCGGCAAAGCGCTGAGGATTGGACTCATCCTCGAGGCGCTTGACCAACAGGTGCTTGGGGTTGAGCTCCAAAACCGGCTTGCTCGCAGTCAGGATCGTTTGGCCGGCGGCCTTGAGGAGGCTTTCCATGCGCCGGCTCAAACCGTAAGCCTCCAATACCAAGCACGCGGGCGAGTCGGTCAGGCGGCGGCTTAATTTAACTTCTTTTACCTTGTCGCCCAGCACGTGTTTGACTTTGGCAAGCGTCGCGGCAAACGCCTGCTCCACCAATTCCTGCGCTTTGGCCTCGTTGGCGTCGGCGAGCTTCCCAAGGTCCAATTCCCCTTTGGCCACCGATTGCAGGGGCTTGCCTTCAAATTCGGGAAGATGGGCCACCAGCCATTCGTCCACCGGCTCCCACAGCAACAGCACTTCGATGCCTTTATCGCGGAACACTTCAAGGTGCGGGCTGGTTTTGGCGGCCTGATAATTCTCGGCCACCAAGTAGTAGATTTTCTCCTGGCCTGCTTTCATCCGCCCAAGGTAATCCTGAAGCGAGACGTTTTGGCTTGCGGCCGGGTCATACGTCGAGGCAAAGCGCAACAGGCGGGCGATGCGATCGCGGTTCTTGGGGTCTTCGATGATGCCTTCTTTAAATACCGTACCGAACGCCTGCCAGAAGGTCTGATACTTGTCCTTTTGGTTTTGGGCCAGCTCCTCAAGCATCCCTAACACTTTCTTCACCGCCCCGGCGCGAATGCGCTCCAAGGTTCGGTTTTCCTGCAAAAACTCGCGCGAGACGTTGAGCGGCAAGTCGTTCGCGTCGATGACTCCGCGTACAAACCTCAGATAACGCGGCAACAGTTTGGAATCTTCCTGAATGAACACCCGCTTGACGTAGAGTTTTACCCCGTGGCGGGGTTCGCGGTCCCAAAGGTCGAACGGCACGTGGCTTGGGATGTACAAAAGCAAGGTGTATTCGGTGGTTCCCTCCACGCGGCTGTGGAGATACGCCAAAGGCGGCTGCAAGTCGTGGGCGACGTGTTTATAGAACTCTTCGTAGTCGCTTTGGCCGATCTCCTCGCGGGGGCGGGTCCATAAGGCCAAGGCGCGGTTGACCACTTCCTCGCCGCTGCCGTCTTCCTTGCGCATGAGGATGGGCAAGGGAATATGGTCGGAGAATTTCTTGATGATCTCGCGCAGCCTGGATCCATTTAAGAATTCGTCTTCCTCCGGCTTTAAGTGTAAAGTCACGCGCGTGCCGCGCTCGGGCTTAAAGACGGTCTCGAGCGTGTACTCCCCTTGGCCGCTCGACTCCCAGCGCACTCCCTCTTCGGCAGGCGCACCGGCTTTACGGGTCTCTAAAGTCACTCGATCGGCGACGATGAAGGCGGAATAAAACCCCACCCCAAACTGGCCGATGAGCTGGCTGTCCTTGGCCGCATCCCCGGTCAAAGACTTCAAGAACGCGCGCGTGCCGGAGCTCGCGATCGTGCCGATGTGTTCGATCACCTCCTCCCGGCTCATCCCGATGCCGTTGTCGCGCACGGTGATCGTACGGGCCTTGGGGTCGTAATCCACCCAAATTTTTAGCTCGCTGTCGCCGGCCAGCAAGGACTCGTCCGCCAGGGCTAAAAAGCGAAGTTTCTCCGCCGCATCGGCGGCATTAGAGATCAGCTCGCGCAAGAATATCTCCTTGTTGCTGTACAAGGAGTGGATCATCAGCTGGAGAAGCTGCTTGATTTCAGCTTGAAACCCAAAGGTTGATTTGGACGAAACGGTCTGGCTCATCGCTCCTTTTTGCTCACACAGACACCGGACTTGCCCTTAGATAAGGGCAAGCCGGCAAAATTTCAAGCGATGAAGCGGCGCTTGCGCGCTGCGCGCTCCTGGCGGCTTTTGACGATCACGGGCTGTTGCATTTTGTAAGCGAACCAGAAAACCAACAGCAAAAGCAACCACCACTTGACCCAAAACAAGGTGTGCATGAGCTTGAGGACCTCAGGGTGGGTCATCGCATAGGCGTTGAAAGCGTCAAAGAACTCGGTCATGGCTTGCTACCCCTTTCACGATTGCTCGTTCTTGCAATCTACGCTCCCCGCTTGGTCAAGTCAATGTCTTGCGCCTTGCCTTTTCCATAAGGGTCGATACGCCGTTAAAATTGCTTTTATGCGCCATCCGGAATTTGATCTTGCGCCCGACCTGATCTACCTCAACCACGCCGGGGTGGCCCCGTGGCCGCGCCGGACCCAACACGCCGTGATCCGGTTTGCGGAGGAAAACGCGCGCTTTGGCGCCGCCCATTACGCAACCTGGCTGGAGGTGGAAAAACGCCTGCGCCAGAAACTAAAGCTTTTGCTCAACGCGCCTTCCGAAGACGACATCGCGCTGGTCAAAAACACTTCCGAAGCGATCTCGTTCGTGGCTTACGGCCTTGCCTGGCGCGAGGGCGACAACATCGTCAGCTGCGCAGGGGAGTTTCCTTCCAACCGGATTCCTTGGGAATCGCTGCAAAGTCAGGGGGTGAGCTTGCGGCTAGCGCGGCTGGATCAAGCCAAAACGCCAGAAGAGGCCTTGTTTTCTCTAGTCGACCGGGCGACGCGCTTGATCGCCGTCAGTTCGGTCCAATACGCCAGCGGTCTGGCTTTAGACTTAGAACGCATCGGCGACTTCTGCCGACGCCGCGGCATCTTGCTCTGCGTGGACGCGATCCAAAGCTTAGGCGCGCTGCGCGCCGACGTTCAGGCTTGGCAGGCAGATTTTGTCATGGCCGACGGTCATAAATGGCTGTTCGGGCCGGAAGGCTTGGGGGTGTTCTACACTACCCCTAGGGCGCGGGATCTCCTGCGCCTTCACGAATACGGTTGGCACATGGTGGAACACGCCGGCGACTACGAGCGGCAGACGTGGGAGATCGCCCAAAGCGCGCGCCGCTTCGAATGCGGCAGCCCAAATTTTTTAGGGATTTATGCCTTGGAAGCGAGCCTGTCGCTGCTTTTAGAAATTGGAATGACAGAAGTCGAGCGCAAAGTGCTGGAGAACGCCGCCTACCTGATCGAGAAAATCCGCGCCGACGAACGCTTGCGCTTGCTCACCCCGCCCCAGCGCCACGCCGGGATCGTCACCTTCTCCCCGCTTGCCTGCCCGCCTGCCGCCTTGTATGCGAAGCTGCGCCAAGAAGGGGTGATCTGCGCTTTGCGCGGCGGCGGGATCCGCTTCTCGCCGCATTTCTACACCACCCAAGCGGAACTGGATAAGGCGCTGGCTATAGTTCAAACCGCGCTTGCGGCCGATTTGAACAGGGCGTAGAAGTTGCGCGCGCTGAGGCTTGCGACCTGCGCGAAGGGAACGCCGCGCAGCCGCGCGATCGCTTCGGCCACGTAGCGCACGTACTGGGGGTAGTTGGGCTTGCCGCGGAAAGGCACGGGGGCAAGGTAAGGGGCGTCGGTCTCGATCAAAAACCTATCGTCTGGCACTTTGCGCGCCACCTCTTGGAGCGCCTCGGTCTTTGGAAAAGTGAGGATGCCGGAAAACGAGATGTAGAGATTCAAATCCAAAGCGCGCTTGGCCGTCTCCCAGTCTTCGGTAAAGCAATGCAGCACCCCTCCGACCTCCGCCGCCCCTTCTTCCCGCCAAATCCTTAGGGTATCTTCGCGTGCCGCGCGGCTGTGGACCACAAGCGGCTTGGCGAGAGCTTTAGCGACCTGGATGTGCTGGCGAAAGCGCTCGCGCTGCCAGGTAAGATCGCCTTCGCTGCGAAAGTAATCCAGACCGGTCTCGCCGACGGCCACCACGTGGGCAGCACGGCCGTATTCTACAAGCTTTTCGACCGCGATCGGCAGCCGCCGGCACTCGTTGGGGTGCACGCCGACAGAAAGCGAAATCGCGTCTGGATAGGCTTGCGCCAGAGCCTGCATCCTGGGAAAAGTTTCCAGATTGATGCCCACGCACAACACGTGCTCCACTCCCTGGCGCCGAAGGTCTTCCATAAGCTTGGCAAAGTCCTTGGCGTAAGGCGTAAGATCCAAGCGGTCGAGATGGCAGTGCGAATCGATCAGCACGGTTCATCACATGGTATGGGTTGGGCGTTCCGAACGCACCATTCCGGCCAAGAGGGTTTCGATCTTATCGCGGGTTTGGCCTTGGTCTTCCTCGCTAAATTGCACCCCGACGCCGGCGGCGCGATAGCCCTCTGCGCCTTTGGGAGTCACCCAAACCACCCGCCCCGCCACCGGAATCCGCTCCGGCTCATCGAGCAGGCTCAAGAGCATGAACACCTCATCGCCGATCTCGTAGCTGCGGCTGGTAGGAATGAACAAGCCGCCGTTACGCACGAACGGCATGTAAGCCGCGTACAAGAGATTTCTGTCTTTGATGGTTACGGATAAGATGCCTTGTTTGGCTTTGGTTTCGGTCATGCTTTAAGCCCTGCGCCTGCCAGAAACACCGCCTCCAAAAGCAGCGCCCGATTGCATTGGGTCCCAAGCGCCTGGCGGGCCTTCAAAAGACGCTGCCAAAATCGAAGCGCTCGGGTTAAGTTTAGCTCTTTGGCCTGGTCTTGCAACAAGCGGCGCTGATCGGGATTGAGCAAGCGCTCTTTGAGCCCCATAGACAAACGCACAAGGTCGGCCGTCAACGCCAACAGCCAAATCAGGATTTGTTCCAAGGACTCGTCCTGCCATTTTTGAGCAAGCACGATGGGATCATGCCCTTTAAGCAAGGCGCTCCAAGTTTCTAGGAATTGGCGGCGCTTTGCAGGCGCTTCGCTCAGCAGCCAATCGCGCGCAGCCAACGGCGCCCCGCCGTTGAGCCCTAAGGCCAGTTCGGCCGTCTCCGCGTCGGCTCCTTGGGTCTTGAGCCATTCGAGCGCGACTTGCCGAGGCGGAATCTTTAGCTTTAAATGCTGGCAGCGGCTGCGGATCGTCGCAGGCAAGCGACCGGGGGCCTCGCTGAGCAGCACCAACACCGTCCCTAAAGGCGGTTCCTCCAGCGTTTTGAGGAAACTGTTGGCCGCCGCCGGGTTCATTCGCTCGCTGGCTTCGATCATTACGACCCGTCCTTGACCATACTGGGGTTTTAAGGTCAAAACGGCGATCAACTCGCGGATTTTATCTACCGTCAGCTCCTTATCTTCTTCCGGCGCTAGGTGGATCCAATCGGGATGGGTGCCGGCCTCGAACAACCGGCAAGCCGGACATTTCCCACACCCACAACGCTTCTCACACAACCACACCTGGGCAAACCGCCGCACCAGCGGCCGCTTGCCTATCCCATGCGGCCCGCTCACGAGCAAGGCCTGGGGCAGGCGCTCCTGCCGCAGATACGCTTTGAGCCGCTCCCAGGCGGCACTCTGCCAAGGCAGCCAAGTCATCCCCGCGCCCTCTCCACCAGCGCCTTGAGATGGCCAGCGATTTCCAGCTGAACCTGGAGCAAAGGTTGGCTGGCGTCGATGCGTTTGATCCGATCCGGCTCTTGCTGCCACAAAGACAGATAAGCGCGGCGCACGCGCTGCATGAACGCCTGCGTTTCGGCCTCAAAGCGGTTGGTCTCCCCGCGCGCCCTGGCCCGGGCTAGCCCCACTTCCACCGGCGCGTCCAACAGCAGAGTGAGATCCGGCTTCAATCCAGCGAGCAGCCAGTCTTCCAGATAGCGGATGCGCTGCCAGGGAAGTTCCCTTCCGCCGCCTTGATAAGCGTAGCTGGCGTCGGTAAACCGGTCGCTCACTACCCACTTGCCCTGGGCCAGAGCGGGCAGGATCAGTTCGCGGACGTGGTGGAAGCGAGCAGCGAACAAGAGCAAAAGCTCCGCCTCCGGCAACCAAGGCTCTTTGCCTACAAGCAACTCCCTGAGGCGCTCGGCCACCGCCACCCCCCCGGGTTCGCGGGTGGTGACCACCTCGATCCCCCAAGCTTCTAAAAAGCGGCGGACATACGCGAGGTTGGTGGTCTTGCCGACCCCTTCGCCGCCTTCGAGAGTGATAAACCGCCCGCGCTTGCTCACTGCGTCCGCTGATAGCGATCGACTTTGCGCATGTGCTCTTCGAAGGTGGCGGAAAAGTCGTGGCTACCATCCCCCTTGGCCACAAAATAAAGCGCATCGCCTAGGCTTGGATGAAGCGCGGCGTGGATGGCGGCGCGTCCGGGCAAAGCGATCGGAGTAGGAGGAAGTCCCGCGTGCACGTAGGTGTTGTAGGGAGTATCGGCCCGCAGGTCTTGCGTGCGGATGTCCCCTTGATACTTTTCCCCCATGCCGTAGATCACGGTAGGATCGGACTCAAGGCGCATGTTTTGTTGGAGCCGGCGGACAAACACTCCGGCGATCTGGGCGCGCTCTTCCGCTCGTCCGGTTTCTTTCTCCACGATCGACGCCAAGATCAACGCTTCGTAAGCGGTGTTAAACGGCAAATCGGGGTCGCGCCGCGCCCACTCTGTAGCCAAGATCGCCTGCATGCGCTCCCAGGCGCGACGTAAAATTTCGCGATCCTGGGTCCCGCGCACGAAGAAATACGTATCTGGGAAAAACTGCCCTTCCGGGTGCCCGGGCGGCAATCCCAGCTCGGCGAGCAACCGCTCCAAAGGCACGCCCTCCAAGGTAAACCGCACCGCCGGGTGAGCCCGCAGCGCCGCAAGCGCCTGGCCGACCGTCCAACCTTCCACGAACGTGATTTTGTGTTGCTTGACTTTGCCCGAGACGAACAGCGTCCACAAACCCTCGAGCGTGGTGCCGGGTTCGATTTCGTATTCTCCCGCTTTGAGCTTTCCCGCCGAGCGCCGCTGGAACGCCAACAGCTTCAACCACCACGCTTTTTCTATCAGCCCTTGCTGCTGAAGGCGCGCTGCCACTGAAGCCAGCGGTTCTTTGGGCTGGACCTCGAACACCACCGACGCCCCGTTCGGCAGCGGCTTGGCCAGCGCGCTGCGATAGCGGTAAAACTCCAAGCCGCCGATTCCGCCGGCCACCAGCAACAGCAGACCCAAGCCGAAGGCTCTTTTCATCACCAGGCGGCCTCTGCCAGGGAGCGCTGCCAACTCGCCTGGAGGCGAGCGGTGACCAGGCCGACCGGCCAGCGCCGGTCAGCAAGCGCCACCACCGGCACCGGTCCGATCACGCTGTTGGTCAAAAAGACCTCTTCCCCTTCGAGCAAGGCAGAAGGTCTTGCCCGAACCTCTTCCACCGCCATCCCCCATGCCAAAGCTTTTGCGACCACCCAGGCCCGGGCGATGCCGGCCACGCCGCAGCGATCCAGCTTGGGCGTATAAAGGGTCTGCGCGCGCCGCCAAAACACGTTGGTTTTGGTCCCTTCGACCACAAACCCCTGAACATCGCACATCAATCCTTCGTAAACCGCAGGGTCGTCCCACTCGCTTCGCGCCAATATTTGTTCGAGCCGATTCAAATGCTTGATTCCGGCCAGCGCCGGATTGATGCTTAGGCGGGTGCGGCACCACCGCGCTTCAACGCCCTCTTTCAGCGCTTTCAGGTCGGCAGGCATAGGATGGAAACTAAACACTCGGGTCGGCTCGGACGCTTTCGAGGGCGCATACCCGCGCCCGCCAACTCCACGGGTGAGGATCAGCTTCAACACGCCTTGCTCGGCGAGACACGCGCCTTCTGCTTCGCGCCGAAGCAGGTCGGGATCGGGGAAAGCCAACCTCAAACGGGCGCACCCCCTGCGCAGGCGGCGAAGATGGGCCGACCACAGATGGGGAACGCCGCGCTGGAGCAACAAGGTCTCAAACAAGCCGTCGCCGTATTGAAAGCCACGATCAGCGACCTCCACCTTAGAGGTGGGCAGACCGTTGACCCAAACCGGCGCTTTGGCCATACCCAGGCCGGTTCAACCGGTGAATCTCTTGAAAATCAGGGTAGAGTTGGTGCCGCCAAAGCCGAAGGAATTGGACATGGCGATTTCGATCTTCATTTCCCTGGCGGTGTGAGGAACGTAATCCAAATCGCACTCCGGATCCGGGTTGTCCAGGTTGATGGTCGGGGGGGCCACCCGATCGCGAATCGCCAGGATCGTGAAGATCGCCTCGATTCCTCCCGCCGCGCCCAACAAGTGACCGGTCATGGATTTGGTGGAGCTGACCGGAATCCGGTAGGCAAACTCCTTAAAAACCTGCTTGATCGCCCGGGTCTCGGCCAGATCCCCCGCAGGGGTCGAGGTTCCATGGGCGTTGATGTAGTCCACCTGCTCCGGATCGATTCCAGCCGAACGCAGCGCCCGCCGCATGCACAACGCCGCTCCCTCGCCATTTTCAGGGGGTTGGGTCATGTGATAGGCATCGGCGCTGGCGGCGTAGCCGATCAGCTCGGCGTAAATACGAGCGCCTCGCTTGCGGGCGTGTTCCAGCGACTCGAGAACCAGCACCCCCGCCCCCTCGGACAGGACAAACCCGTCCCGGTCCCGATCCCAGGGACGGCTCGCCCGCTGCGGTTCGTCGTTGCGCCGCGACAACGCCCGGGCCGCCGCAAACCCACCCAGCCCGGTGGGCGAGATCGGATATTCTGCCCCCCCGGCGATCATCACTTCGGCGTCGCCGGTGCGGATGATGCGCGCCGCCTCGCCGATGTTGTGGTTGGCGGTGGCGCACGCAGACACCACGGCGAAGTTTGGCCCTTTGAGCCCCTTCATCACCGAGAAATTTCCCGAGATCATGTTGATGATGTTGGCCGGCACGAAGAACGGCGAAATCCGCCGCGGCCCGCCTTGCATGAAAGCCGTGTGCCCGTTCTCGATGCCGGTGATTCCGCCGATCCCGGCGCCGATCATGACGCCGATCTGCTCGGCGTTTTCCTCGCTCACTTCCAGGCCGGCATCGGCGAACGCCTGGCACGCCGCGGCAATGCCGTAATGGATGAAAGGATCCATCTTCTTGGCTTCCTTGGCCGGGATGTACTCGGTCACATCAAATCCCTTGACGGTTCCAGCAAAGCGGGTGGGAAATTGGCTGACGTCGAAGTACTCGATCGGCCCGATCCCGCTTTGGCCGGCGAGAATGCTCCGCCACGCCTCGGCGACGGTGTTCCCCACCGGGCAGACCATGCCCATGCCGGTGATGACGACTCGTCTTGCGCTCAACTCGTTAACCTAGATGAGTTGGAAAAAAGCCAAAACTTCCTTGGGTTATTTTTTTAGGTGGCTTTCGATGTAATCGATCGCATCCTGCACGGTGGTAATCTTTTCGGCGTCCTCGTCGGGAATCTCGCAGTCGAACTCTTCTTCCAGGGCCATCACCAGCTCCACCGTGTCGAGCGAGTCTGCCCCAAGGTCATCGACGAAAGAAGCGTCGTTGGACACTTCTTCCTTAACTCCCAGCTGTTCGGCCACGATTTTCTTCACGCGTTCTGCCACGTCGCTCATGATCTCTTTCTACCTCTGAGTTGCGTTTTTTAATCCATCCGGGCGGGCATTTTAATCGCCGCCCGTCCCCGTTTCAATCCATCTTAAGGCATGTACATGCCGCCGTTCACGTGCAACGTCTCTCCCGTAATATAGGCCGCCCGGTCCGAGCACAGAAAAGCCACCGCGTAGGCGACCTCCTCCGCCTCCCCCAAGCGCCCCAGAGGAATCGCCGAGAGCAACGCCTGGCGTTGCTCTGCAGGCAAGTCGCGGGTCATGTCGGTGTCGATGAATCCAGGCGCGACCGTATTGACGGTGATCCCACGCGAGGCGACTTCGCGCGCCAAAGACTTGGTAAACCCTACGATTCCCGCCTTGGCGGCGGCGTAATTGCTCTGCCCTACGTTGCCGGTGGCGCCGACCACCGAACCGACGTTGACGATCCTTCCCCACCGCGCTTTCATCATGCCGCGCAAGCAAGCCTTGCACAGGCGGAAAACCGAAGTTAAATTGGTTTCGAGAATCGCTGTCCAGTCCTCTTCTTTCATCCGGAGCAGCAGATCGTCGCGGGTGATGCCCGCATTGTTGACCAAGACCAAAGGGGGGCCCAAGGTCTTGTGAATCTCCTCTACGACCGCCTGGATTTGCCCGGCCTTGGTAACGTCCAAAACCATCCCGCGGCCTCCCCGGTCCTGTAAGACGGCGGTAATGCCGTCGGCGCCCGCTTGGGAGGTCGCCGTCCCGACCACCAAAAACCCGGCGCGCGCCAGCTCAAGCGCGATCGCCCGACCGATTCCCCGGCTGGCGCCTGTGACCAAAGCCACTTTTTCCTGCGTCATCCCAAAGCCTCCAAGGCGTCTTGAAAACCTTCCGGATCGGACAGCGACCAAGTCCGACACTCCGGCGCAATGCGTTTGTTGAGCCCAGTAAGCACCTTGCCCGGTCCGCACTCGACAAAATGGATAACCCCTTGATCGCGCAAGAAACGGATCGTATCGCTCCAGCGTACCGGAGAATAAAGCTGTTCGGCCAGCAGCGCCCGGATCACTTCTGGCGCCGGATGGGTGCCCACGTCCACGTTGTGGATCACGTCGATTTTGGGCATCGCCAGCGGAACCTCATTCAACCGCTTGGCAAACTCGGCCGCCGCCTGCTGCATCAGCGGGCAGTGGGACGGCACGCTCACCGGCAACACCAAGGCTCGTTTAGCGCCTTTGGCTTTGGCCACCTCGCACGCCTTCGCCACCGCCTCCGCTTCACCGGCGATGACGACTTGCCCGGGGGCATTGAAATTGGCCGCGGTCACCAGCCCGTGATCTACGGCCACTTCCCGACACAAGCGCACCACGATGTGGTCTTCCAAGCCCAGGATCGCCGCCATGCGGCCCTTACCTTCCGGCACCGCGCTCTGCATCAGGCGGCCGCGCTCGGCCACCAAGCGGACCGCGTCCTGAAACGCCAGGCTTTCAGCGCATACCAAGGCCGTATATTCGCCTAAGCTGTGCCCTGCGACCCAAGCCGGACGCACCGGGGTGCGCGCGCACCAGACCCGCCAGACGGCAACGCCTGCGGCCAAAAGCGCCGGCTGGGTATGGACCGTCTGATTGAGCGCCTCCTCCGGCCCTTCCTGGACCAAGCGCCACAGGTCCAATCCCAACGCTTGGGAAGCTTCGGCGAAAGTCTCTTGCACCAGGGGGGAGAGTTTGGCCAGCTCCGCGAGCATGCCGACGGATTGTGAACCCTGTCCCGGAAACACGAACGCCAATCGCGGATCCATCTCTTTCTCGCGCATCGTTGTCAATAGCGTATCAACGCCGATCCCCAGGTAAACCCTCCTCCGAACGCCTCTATGAGGAGGACCTGGCCGCGGCGGATGCGCCCGTCCTGGATCGCCTCGTGCAACGCCAGGGGAACCGAGGCCGAGGAGGTATTGCCCTGCTTTTCGATGGTCACCACCACCCGCTCCATCGGCATCCCCAGCTTGCGCGCCGTGGCGGCGATAATGCGGATGTTGGCCTGGTGCGGCACCAACCAGTCCACTTCGGATTTGTCCAGGCCGTTGGCGGCCAAGGTTTCATCCACGATTCGCCCCAAGGTGTTGACGGCGATCTTGAACACTTCGTTGCCCTGCATTCTGACATAAGGCGGCTCGCCATCGATACCTACCTCGGGATTCGGCAGATAAAGCAGATCTCGGTAGCGGCCGTCGGAGTGGATGTGCGTCGAGAGGATACCCGGTTCCAAAGCGGGCTCGAGCGCCACCGCGCCGGCGCCGTCCCCGAACAGGATACAGGTGGTGCGGTCATTCCAGTCGACCAGGCGGGAGTTGACCTCGCTGCCCACCACCAACACGCGCTTAGACGTGCCGGCGCGAATGAACTGATCGGCGATGCTCAAGGCATACACGAAGCCGGAACAAGCCGCCTGGACGTCAAAAGCCCCGCATTGATTGGAGATGCCAAGCCGCTCTTGCAACAAGCACGCGGTGCTCGGGAAAACCCGATCCGGGGTGCTGGTGGCAACGACGATCAGGTCGACCTCTGCCGGTCTCCAACCGGCAGCTTCGAGCGCCTGCCGCGCTGCGATTTCGCCCATGCTCGAAGCGGTCTCGTCAGGGGCGGCGATGCGCCGCTCCCGGATCCCCGTGCGCTCGACGATCCACGCATCCGAGGTATCCACCCGGCGGGCGATGTCTTCGTTGGTGCACACCGTCTCAGGCAAATACCCGCCGGTGCCGACGATCCGGCTGTAAATCCGGGTCATGCGCTTTTTACCTTGGCCGGTTCGGACGATTTCACCTGCGCCGCGCAGACCGCCGCAACGCGCTCGCCAATTCGTTGCGGCACGGCTTTGTCGATCTCCAAAAGCGCCATCCGGATGGCGTTGGCGAAAGCATAGCGGTCGGCGTTGCCGTGGCTTTTGATCACGATTCCTTGAAGTCCTAGCAAAGTCGCGCCGTTATACCGCCGCGGATCGAAGCGGCGTTTGAACGATTTGAGCACCGGCAGCGCCAAAAGGCCGACCAGCCGGGTATAAAAGGTGCTTTGCAAGTCGTCCTTGAGCGCCTGCCCCAGCATCCGCACCAAGCCCTCGACGGCTTTCAAGGCCACATTGCCTACGAAGCCGTCGGTGACCACGATGTCCACATCGCCCATGAAGATGTCATCGCCTTCAACGTAGCCGACGAAATTGAGGTAGGAATTCGCCAACAGCTTGGCCGCCTGCTTGACTTGCTCGTTGCCTTTGATCTCTTCCTCGCCGATGTTCAACAGCCCCACCCGCGGAGCTTGGGTGTTTTCCACCGCGCGCACCAACTCGTAGCCCATCACCGCGAACTGGTATAGGTGCTCGGCGGTGCAGTCCACGTTGGCGCCCATATCCAGGATATGGGTATGCCCGTTCTTGGAGGGCAAAGACACGAGGATCGCCGGCCGATCGATGCCGGGGATGGTTTTCAACACAAACCGCGCCATCGCCATCAGCGCGCCCGTGTTGCCCGCGCTGACGCAGGCTGCGGCTTCCCCGTCGCGAACCAGGTCAAGAGCTACCCGCATGGAGGAATCGCGCTTGCTGCGCAGCGCTTTGGAAGGCAAATCGTCCATGTGCACCACCTGCGAGGCGTGGCGAATCTGCACCCGCTCCTTGTGAAAACCGCCGCAGCGCGCCAGCTGGGCAGCGATTGCCTCCTGCTGCCCCACCAGGATCAAACGCAGGTTAGGAAACTCCTTAAGGCAATCCAACGCGGCAGGAACCGTGACCTCCGGCCCGTAATCGCCGCCCATCGCGTCCAAAGCGATGACAGCTTGAGAGCTTGCCGCTTTTGGTTGTTTCCCCATCTGGGGTCCTTGCGCTTTGCTTTAGAGGGGCGGAGAAACTATTCCTCTGTTTCTTCTTCCGAGCGGACCTCGATCACGCGCCGACCACGATAGTAACCGTCGGGGCTGACGTGATGGCGCAGATGAATCTCGCCGGTTAAAGGGTCCTGGGAAAGAGCCGGATTGCTTAAAGCATCGTGAGAGCGGCGCATTCCGCGCTTGGAACGAGTCTTACGGTTCTGTGGTACGGCCATAGCGAATTTCTCCTTAAGATTTCACTAAAATTTTTGGCGTTTGGTCGCTTCTGCCGCCGACTATCTCGCATTGGACGTGCTTGGGGATCGGCGGAATGGCTAAAATCAACTCATCCTCGATGATGTCGCTGAAAACGATTTGGGGCTGCTCCAGCAAAAGGGGCTCGTACGCTTCAGGAAGTTGCTTGCCTTCGTCTATGGACCCCACCACCCCTAGACGGACTGGGCTGCGCACTTCGATCCGCAAGGTCTCCAGACAACGCTGGCACACCACTTCCAAATCGGCCCACACCTTCCCCGTAATCGCCGCCACCCGGCCTTGCCGGCTAAAACTCAGATCCACCTCGGCCTCGCCGTCTGAGTTAACGATCATCTCCGCCAGCCTGGACAACCGCGCCAGCGGCACCTTACCTTGCCAACGTCGGCCTTTGTCCACCCAAGCGATAGGGTCGATCAAACCCGGCAAACGCTCAGACATCATCGAAAAATAATATCGGCAATCGCCAAAACCTGTCAAAATATTCTCGGTTCGCTACAGTCGTCATCGTCCATGAAAACGCAGCCGCTGGTCCTTGCATCCACTTCGCCTTACCGCAAGTTGCTGCTGGAAAAGCTTAAGCTCCCTTTTGTCACCGCCGCGCCCAACGTCGACGAAACGCCGCTGTTCAACGAGGCTCCCGAGCAGCTGGCCATGCGCCTGGCGGCGGCCAAGGCGCGGGCGGTGGCCAAGGAATTTCCCGAGCATCTGATCATCGGCGCCGACCAGGTGGCCTTATTAGGCGGACGCAAGCTCGACAAACCGGGCAACTTCGAAAACGCCGTCGCCCAGTTGCAAGCCGCTTCCGGCCGCAGCATATGCTTTTATACCGGCGTCAGCGTCCTCAACGCCCGCACCGGCCGCCAGCTAAACGCGGTGGACGCGTGCAAAGTCCACTTCCGCACCCTATCTCACGAAGAAATCGAAGATTACGTCCGCCGCGACGCGCCTTATGACTGCGTCGGCGCTTTTAAAGCCGAGGGGCTTGGGATCGCTTTGTTTCAACGGATCGAAGGCGACGACCCCAACGCTTTGATCGGCCTGCCTTTGATCCAGCTCGTTGCGCTCTTGCGCCGGTTTGGCGTTCGCGTCCTCGGCGCCTCCCCTCAGCCCCGGAAGACGTAAAACAGCACGGCCCCAAGCCCCAGCCGGTAAAGCACAAACGGCCCTACCCCCACGCGCTCCACAAAGCGCAAGAACCAGCCGATGCAGCCGTAAGCGCTTAAGGCCGAAACCGCAACGCCTAAGCTCAAGGCGTACCAGTCGGGCGGGGTAGCCTGGCGCAAAAGCTCGATCGTCTCCAACCCGCCGGCCAGGAAAATCACCGGAATCGACAGCAGAAAAGAAAACCTTGCCGCCGCCGCCCGCTCCAAGCCTAAAACCAATCCCCCGGTGAGGGTGATGCCCGAACGGGAGGTCCCGGGGATCAGCGCCAGCGCCTGAAACAGGCCAATGACCAACGCGTCTTTCCAGCTCAGTTCTGCCAAACCGCGGCGCTGCGCACCGAGCTTTTGAGCCAGCCACAGCAGCCCGCCGAAAACGACCGTGGCCAAGGCGATCACCCACGGCGCGCGCAAGCTACTCTCGACCCAGTCTTTGGCGAGCAGCCCGGCGATTCCCACCGGCAAGGTGCCAACGATCATGCCCCAGCCCAGAGCGGCGTTCGGCGCAGTCCCTTGCCCTCGCGTCGCTACGGACCGGATCCAATCCTTAAGGATCAAGACCAGCTCCGCGCGAAAGTAGATCACTACGGCGAGCAGAGTGCCTACGTGGACCGCCACGTCGAACGCCAAGCCTTGATCCGGCCAGCCCAAAAGCACCGGTACCAAGATCAGATGCGCCGAGCTGGAGATCGGCAAAAACTCCAACAGCCCTTGCATCAACGCCAACCAGAACGCATGGACGCAATCCAAACCTACCTCCTTCACCCTTCTATTTCGACCAACTCGCGCAGCAACGCCGTGGCGTAAGCGCCCGCGGGCAAAGCAAAGCACAAATGCAAATCCGCGCCTTGCCAGCGCCAGTTAAGCTCCCGCACCCGCACCCGCAGCGGCCGCCGCATCCCTCGCACGGCGGCTTCCTCAAGCCCTTGCGCGAGCTCGGCAAACGCCCCGACTGCCTGCCGCTCCACCTCGGCGGCCACCGCCGTCGCTTCGTCTCCGCCCTGCCCCCACAAGGGGCCGGAAGGATGAAGCTCGAGCGCCGCCACTCGCGCTTTCAGGTCGGCGTCGATGATCTCGGCCAGGAAGCCTGCCCCCGAGCCGTCAAACATCAGCCAATCCCCGGGCAGCGGCCGGTTCCAGTCCCCGCGTTCGACGCGGGCCGCCAACACCTGGTTAAACAAAAAAGACCGCGCCGCGGAAAGATACAACCCGCGCCGATGCCGGCTAGCTCCAGATCGCTTGCCAAGCCACGCCTTCGCCCGCTCCACGTTTCCTCCGGCGTGCCCAAACCGCTGGGGGCCAAAATAATTGGCCAGCCCTTCCGTTTTTATCCGTCTCAGAACCGCCTCCAATTGTTCCAAGTCCCCGTGGACACCGCGCACGCACAGGCGGAAGCGGTTGCCTTGCAGCGCGCCCCGCTTGAGCTTGCGCCGGTTGCGCGTCCACTGCACCACCCTGAACCCATCGCCAGCCCACGCCGCCCAAGGCGCCCCGCGCGCTTGCGGAAGCTGCACGCTAAACCACTGTCGCACCAGGGCGTGGCGGTCCTTGAGGCCGGCGTAACCGACACGGCTGCGCGGCACTGCAGCCAAGCGCGCCAGGGCTTTAGCCACTGCTTCGGTGTTTTGGTTTTGCTTTTCGACCAGCAAAAACACGTGCTCGCCGTCACCGGAAGGCGCAAAGCTCAAAATCTCTTCGACTTGGAAGTCCTCGGGACGTTGCTTCAAGCCGCCCTTCCCAAACGGCCCGCCGTAAACGCGGGGCCAGACGGGCAAGGAGGTCATGAGACTTGGACCAAAGCCACCGCGTAGGCGCAAATCCCTTCGCCCCGGCCCGCAAACCCCATCCCCTCGGTCGTGGTCGCTTTGACGTTGACCTGGTGCGGCGCCACCCCCAAATCGGCGGCGATATTCTCCCGCATCGCCGGGATATAACCCGCCAAGCGCGGCGCTTCGCAAACGATCGTAAGATCCACGTTGACGGGCTTCAGGTCGCGATCCGCCAGGAGCTCCCGCACCTTACGCACCAACACCCGGCTGTCTATGCCTTTGAACGCCGGGTCGGAATCGGGGAAATGGTGCCCGATATCCCCCAGTCCCGCCGCGCCAAGCAGCGCATCGCACAGAGCGTGAAGGGCCACATCGCCGTCGGAATGGGCGCGCAGGCCCTTGGCAAAGGGAATCCTCACCCCGCCCAGCACGACGTAATCGCCGGCTTGAAAGCGGTGGGCGTCGTAGCCAAAGCCGATGCGAAATCCGCTCATTTGCTTTGCTCCAAAAAAAACTCCGCCAGTTTCAGGTCCTCCGGGCGGGTGATCTTCAAGTTGTAGTCCGAGCCTTCGACGATCCTGGGCGCATAGCCTGCCCTTTCCACCGCTTGGGCCTCATCGGTAACCGCAACACCGGCGGCAAGCGCGGCCTGCAAAGCGTCGACCAGCAAGCCGAAACGGAACATCTGCGGCGTTAGGGCGCGAAAGACCCGACTTCGGTCCAGGGTAGCGGAAATCCGCCCGGCCTCTACGTATTTTAGGGTATCGACCGAAGGCAGGGCCAAAATTCCTCCGACCGGATCCTCGGCCAGAGCGGCGATCAAGCGCTCCACGTCCGCCGGGCGAAGACAAGGCCGCGCCGCATCGTGCACGAGGACAAAATCCTGCGCTTGGGCTATCCCGGCCAAGGCATGGAGGCCGTTTCGCACCGAGTGCGCGCGCTCTTGCCCGCCGACGGTGGTGGCGAGCTTAGGGTGGCTGGCGAGGGTCAGCTTCGGCCAATAAGGATCGGCCGGGGCCAGGGCGACCACCACCTTCTCTATTTTCTCCACCTGCAGCAGGCTTTCGAGGGCGCGCTCGAGCACCGGCTTGCCTGCCAGAAGGAGGTACTGCTTTGGCACTTGAGCGCCCATGCGGCGGCCAGACCCGGCCGCAGGCACGACCGCAAAATAGCGCGTCACGGCACCACCATGAAGTACGTCTCGTCCTCGCGGATCATCCCCAAATCCCGCCGCGCCCGCTCCTCCACCGCGGCCAAATCGTGTTTTAAGTCTTCAACTTCCGCCTCCAGCGCCTGGTTGCGCTCGCGGCGCTCTTTAAGCAAGGCTTTGAGCTCGGCCACCTGCCGCTCAAGGCGGTAGCGCTCCAAA
Organism: Methylothermus subterraneus; assembly: GCF_054656915.1. NCBI lineage: Bacteria > Pseudomonadati > Pseudomonadota > Gammaproteobacteria > Methylococcales > Methylothermaceae > Methylothermus > Methylothermus subterraneus. Next base: position 198,327 of record NZ_BAAHXK010000003.1, on the reverse strand, counting down.
AACCCGCCGTCTCCGAACCAGAGCCGATATTGCAGCGCCAAAAAGACGATTCCTAGCCCCAAGACGGCCGCTTTCATCTAAGGTGTTTGAACGCCGCCCGCCCAGGGTAGATCGCCTGCCCTTTGAGCTGCTCCTCGATCGCCAGCAGGCGGTTGTACTTGGCGATCCGATCGGAGCGGCTCAACGAGCCGGTCTTGATTTGGCCGGTGCCCCAAGCCACCGCCAGGTCGGCGATGGTGGTGTCCTCGGTCTCCCCAGAGCGGTGCGAGATCACCGCAGTGTAGCCGGCCGCGTGCGCCATTTTGACTGCTTTCCAGGTCTCGCTCAAAGTGCCGATCTGATTGACTTTGATCAGAACCGAATTGGCGATGCCCTCTTTTATCCCTTCCTGCAAAATCTCCGGGTTGGTCACGAACAGGTCATCGCCCACCAACTGGATGCGTCCCCCCAGCTTGTCGGTGAGCAAGCGCCAACCCTGAAAGTCCTGCTCAGCCATGCCGTCTTCGATGGTGATGATCGGATAGCGCTCCACCCACGCGCTCAGATAATCGGCAAACTCCGCCGAAGAAAGCTCCGCCCCTTCCGAGGCCAGGACGTATTTGCCGTCGCGGTAAAATTCCGAACTGGCCACGTCCAACCCCAAAGCCAGGTCCTCGCCGGGGCGAAAGCCGGCTTTCTCGATCGCCATTAAGATCAGCTCCAGGGCCTCCGCGTTGGCGGAAAGATCGGGCGCAAACCCCCCTTCGTCGCCCACGGCGGTGGACAGGCCGCGCTGTTTCAACACCCCTTTGAGATGGTGAAACACCTCTGCGCCAAACCGCAAAGCCTCGCTAAAACTCGGCGCGCCGATCGGCAAGATCATGAACTCCTGGAAATCCAGGTTGTTGTCGGCGTGCGCCCCGCCGTTGAGGATGTTCATCATCGGCACCGGAAGGCAAAAGGAATCGCCCGCGTGCAAGTACCGATACAGCGGCTGACCCGCGTCCTGGGCGGCGGCGTGCGCCGTCGCCAAAGAGACCGCAAGGATGGCATTGGCCCCGAGGCGGCTTTTGGTCTTGGTGCCGTCCAGGGCGATCATCCGCGCGTCCAAGGCTTCTAGGTCGTCCGCTTCCATCCCGACCAAAGCCGCGCGGATTTCGGTGTTGACGTTGGCCACCGCCCTCAAAACGCCTTTGCCTAGATAACGCTTGGGATCGCCGTCGCGAAGTTCCACCGCCTCGCGCGTGCCGGTAGAGGCGCCCGACGGCACCTTCGCGCAACCGACTGCGCCGGACGCCAATCGAACTTCGGCCTCCACCGTGGGATTGCCGCGCGAATCCAAAATCTCGCGGGCGTGGATGTCTACGATCTTCGTCATGCTTCCTCCTAGAACCTTAAGAATCGCGAAGGTTTAAGACGGTATGCTCCAAAAACTCGCTTTGTTTTACGATCCGATCGAGGGCAAGCAGGGTCTCAAGCAGCGCCTCCATGCGATCGAGCGGCCAGGCGTTGGGACCGTCGCTCAAGGCGCGGTCCGGATCGGGATGGGTTTCCATGAACACCCCCGCCACCCCGGCCGCTACCGCCGCCCGCGCCAGAACCGGGACGAACTCGCGTTGCCCGCCGGAGGCGGTCCCCTTGCCTCCGGGCAGCTGGACCGAATGGGTGGCGTCGAACACCACCGGGCAACCGGTCTCGCGCATCACCGCCAGAGAACGCATGTCCACCACCAGATTGTTGTAACCGAAACTCACCCCGCGCTCGCAGACCAAGATCTTGTCGTTGCCGACCGCCTTGGCTTTGGCGACCACGTGCTTCATGTCCCAGGGCGCCAGAAACTGGCCTTTTTTGATGTTGACCGGCCGCCCCTGGCGGGCCACGTTCTGGATGAAATCGGTCTGGCGGCATAAAAACGCCGGCGTCTGCAGCACGTCCACCACAGCAGCCACTTCTTCCAGCGGGGTGTACTCGTGGACGTCGGTCAGGACCGGAACTTGGAAGGTGCGTTTGACTTTCTCGAGGATTTTAAGCCCCGCCTCCAGCCCTAACCCTCTAAAGCTCTCTATGGAAGAACGGTTGGCCTTGTCGAAAGAAGACTTGTAAATAAACGGGATCGACAGCCGGGCGGTGATCTCTTTTAACCTGCCGGCGGTCTCCAGCGCCAGCGCCTCGCTCTCGATCACGCACGGGCCGGCGATGAGAAACAAGGGGCGGTTGAGCCCTACCTCAAAGCCACACAAGGAAATCGTCGTCATGGTTGCCGCAAAACTCCTGCCTGAGCGAGAAGGGCCGCTTGAACAAAGCCGCAAAACAAGGGATGGCCACGGCGCGGGGTGGAAGTGAACTCAGGATGAAACTGGCATCCCAAAAACCAGGGATGACTTGGGATCTCGACGATCTCCACCAACTGACCGTCGGCGGAGACCCCGGAAACCCGCAATCCCGCCTGCTCCAGCACAGCGCGGTAGGCGTTGTTGAGCTCGTAACGGTGGCGATGCCGCTCGCGGATGATCTCCTGACCGTACAACCTAAAGGCCAAGCTGTCCGGCCTCAAACGGCACGGCTGCGCGCCAAGGCGCATCGTCCCGCCGAGTTGGGTCGCCGGGCCGCGGCGCTCGATCCGGCCGGTTAAATCCTGCCATTCGGTGATCAAGGCGATGACCGGATGCGGCGTGTCGGGGTAAAACTCGGTGCTGTGGGCGCCTTGAAGGCCCACCACGTGGCGCGCGTACTCGATGACGGCGACCTGCATCCCCAAGCAGATCCCCAGGTAAGGAACGGCGCGCTCGCGCGCAAAGCGCGCGGTGGCGATCTTGCCTTCCACGCCGCGCCTGCCGAAGCCGCCGGGCACCAAAATCGCGTCGGCGCCCTCAAGGCAAGCCGTGCCGTGGTTTTCGACCTCCTCCGAGTCCACATACTCGATCATCACCCGGGTGCGGGTATGGATGCCGGCGTGCACTAGCGCCTCGTGCAGCGATTTGTAAGCGTCGGTGTGCTCGACGTATTTGCCGACGATCGCGATCCTCACCCGATTTTGCGGCCGCTCCCAAGCCTCGACCACCGCGCACCATTCGGACAAGTCCGCCGCTGGCGCCGCCACTTTCAGCTTGCGCAGCACGATCTCGTCCAGGCCTTGGGCGTGAAACAACAGCGGAATGCGGTAGATGAAATCGGCGTCCACCGCCGAGATCACCGCCTCCTCAGGCACGTTGGTGAACAGCGCGATCTTGGAGCGCTCGGCTTGAGGCAAGGGTTTTTCACAGCGGCACAACAGCACGTCCGGCTGAATGCCGATAGCCCGCAGCTCCTTGACCGAGTGCTGGGTCGGCTTGGTCTTGAGCTCGCCGGCCGAGCGGATGTAAGGCACCAGCGTCAGGTGGATGAACATCGCCTGCCCAGGCCCCAGCTCCGCCCCCAATTGGCGAATCGCTTCCAGGAACGGCAAGGATTCGATGTCGCCCACGGTGCCGCCGATCTCGATCAGGGCCACGTCGTACCCATCGGCGCTCGCACAGATGGCGTGCTTGATCTGATCGGTGATGTGCGGGATCACCTGCACCGTCGCCCCCAAATAATCGCCGCGCCGTTCTCTGCGAATGACGGTCTCGTAGATCCGCCCGGTGGTCCAGTTGTTCTGACGGGTCATCGTCGTGCGCACGAAGCGTTCGTAGTGCCCAAGGTCCAAGTCGGTCTCGGCCCCGTCCTCGGTGACGAACACTTCCCCGTGCTGGAATGGGCTCATGGTGCCAGGATCGACGTTGATGTAAGGATCGAGTTTGGTCAAAGTGACTTTGAGCCCACGCGCCTCCAACAGCGCGGCCAAAGAAGAGGCAGCGATCCCCTTGCCCAGGGACGATACCACGCCGCCGGTGATGAAGATGAACTTGGGTTTCATGGATAGGCGGGATGCTTCCCGATCAAAATAAACTAATTTTACTTGACCGACGCGCCTTCGTCACGCTTGACACGACCGCCTCGCTTTCCCAAGCGCAGCCTGCCCTAAATCCCCCGCGCACGGTCTATACTTTGCTTGTCTACCTGGAGCGCCGCGATGACGGAATTCTTGATCGGTCGCCAGCAGATTTTCGACCGGAACCTAAGCGTCTTCGGCTACGAGCTGCTTTTTCGCCGTGTGGACGATTGTAACGGCGCGGTCAACGCCAGCACCCCCCAATTAATCGGCGATGCCTTACTGGAGCTGGGTCTGGAGAAATTGACCGGCGGCACCCGCGCTTTTATCAATTTTACCGCCGACGATCTCCTGCAGGGGCTGGCCGAGCTGCTCCCCAAAGACCAAGTAGTGATCGAAGTTCTAGAGAGCGTGCAGATCACCCCGCAACTAATCGCCGCCGTGCGCCGCCTGAAAGCGAGCGGTTATCTCATCGCCCTCGACGACTTCGTGTTCGAACCGGCTTGGGAGCCTTTGGTACGCATGGCGCACATCGTCAAGATCGACGTGCGCGCCCAGGCACAAAGCGAGACTTGCGCGCTGATCGACCGGCTCAGACCCTACGGGGTAAAGATCCTTTTGGAAAAAGTCGAGTCCGAACCCGAATTTCAGCTCTACCACCGCCTAGGCGGCGATTACTTCCAAGGCTATTTCTTCCACCGCCCCGATATCCAAGCTGGCAAGCGCCTCGACGCCAGCCAGCAAACCCTGCTCCAACTCTTGACCGAGCTCCATCAGCCGTGCAGCGACTTAAAGCAAATCGCCGAAATCATCCGCCGCGATCCGGCTTTGAGCTATAAGCTATTAAACTTCATCCGCTCGGCCTGGTTTGCCCTACCCAGGCCCATCGAGTCCATCGAACAAGCCGTCATCCTGCTGGGAACCGAATCGATCAAGCGCTGGGCCACCTTACTCACCTTAACCCAAGCCGTGCAGGCGCAGCCCGCCGAACGACTCCGGATTGCCCTGGTCCGCGCCCGAATGGCCGAGCTTTTAGCAATCGCCACCGACTACCCAGACCCCAACGCGGCTTTCCTCGTCGGCCTGTTTTCCAATCTGGATGCCCTCCTTGCCACGCCATGGCCTGAGATCCTTTCGTCCTTGCCTTTAGCCGACGAGATCAAACTCGGTCTTTGCCAGCAAGGAAGGTTAGGCGAAATCCTCCGCTGCGTCCTTAAATACGAATCCTGGCAGCTTGCCGAAATCGATTGCATAAAGCTGCCTCTGACGACGATTGGGCGAATTTACCTAGACAGCGTCGCCTACGTCCGACAGGTTTATGAGTACCTGCCTGCTTGAGCCAAAAAGCCGTCTAGCACGGCTGCCCTGCCGGATAGGTATAACGGCGCACCAGGTCTTTAAGATCCTCCAAATCCACTTTGCCGTCCGCATTCAAATCGAAGGCAGGATCAACCCCCACAGGCCAGCGCAGGGCGGCAAGCAGCCTCCCGCGGTCGCTTACGTCGACGCAACCGTCTTGATTGAAATCGCCAAGCGGGCGAGCCACGCGAGTGCGCGGCGCAATCAGTCCGCCGGGCGTGTCCGCAAGGCTCATGTCGCCCACCATCAGCGTAAATACCGGCTCGATTGCACCCACTCGTCCATCAACCACCTTCAGGCGCAGATCGATCCGGTGACGGCCGCCGGGAGGCAAATTCCCAATCACACAAGCTGAACGCCCAACATCCACCCTAGGACAGCCATCCAGGCCAGTAATCCGCGTAGCGCCCGGAATTTCACCGCGCACCGCTACATCCAAAAAAGGCAAAGCGGATAGATTGGTAACGGTCAATTGATACAAGATTTCCTGACCGGCCAAGACTTCTGTTGGCCCAGGCGCCAGACTCAAAAACAGGCCGTCGGTTTCCAACGCAGTAAACGCCAAACTTGCGTCCAAGAGACCAAATCCTGAGGCAAAATCAAAACCGTAGTCAAATCCGGCCGTTCCTGGATCATCCAGATCGCGCGCCGAACGGCGCAATGCGTCATACAGCTGATTCACCGTCAGCTTAGGCGCGTAGTCAAACAGCAAGGCGGCAATGGCAGCGGCGTGAGGCGCAGCGGCGGAGGTTCCAGAGAAATTGGGCAGCCCATCGCCATCGCTATCGGCGCCTTCGCGCGTTGGAAAGAAAGACGTGTTGACTTCATCTGCCGCGATCAGATCGGGCTTTTGCCGAATCTCGGGCGCATCCGGCAAAGGAGCGCCGTCGGCGGCGAAATACACCGGAATCCCCCCGACCGAAGAGAAAGGCTCGATTCGTGCCATCTGCGTACAAACGCCGAAAAACGGCGTTTCCCGGTAAGAAATCGCCCCGATCGTCAGAGCCCCGCGCGCGTTGGCATGGCCGACGATGGTGCTGCCGTTGGACGGGCTGGTGTACTCTAGAATTTTAACCGCGGGCGCTTGAGGATCGCTCGACTGCCCCGCTCCAAGCCCGCCTACGCTGTTTTCGAGAAGGCAGTTGTGCGGGGCCGGTCCGCGCTCGGCAGGCCATGACGGCGACGGCCCATTGATCCAGTACGCAATACGCTCAGGAAAAACCCCAGCGCGATGGGCGATATAAAGCTGAAACCTGGTTTGGTCGGTATCGTTGACAAAGGTTAGCACCTCCAGAGGGTCTCGGTCGAGATTGGCTTCCCGGCTTATTGCCACCACTCGGGCAAGCTTTTCGTCAAACAGAATCAGGTCCAGATCCGAATCCGAAGCGGCGCCTTTGGCTTTAGAACCGGTGCGGAAAGGCTGATTCCATTGCAGGACGATGGTAATTTCAGCGCCCTGGGGGATCTCAATGGCTTGATAAAAATCTTCGATGTTGAGATCGGGGTTGAAATCGTGAGCCACCTCACCGCTCAGGCGAACCCAGGCAGGTCGAAAAGCGGCCTCGTATCCCAGCCGACCGGAATTTCCGGCCGCGGTCAAATACGCCACTCCCCGCGCCTGAACCTGCTCGATGGCCTGCGCGATCATCCCGTCCTGATAGATTGGTTCGGAAAAATAGCCGACATCGTCCACGATGACTTTGGCGCCTGCATTCGCTAACGCGAGAATACCTGCAGCGAACTCAGCCTCGCCTCGGAAAGCGGTATGAAACAGCAACCTGGCTCCAGGCGCAAGGTCGTGAATGATCTGCAGCATCGCCCGCCCTTCGTCGTTTCCGCCCAGAGCCTCGCATTCGCTCGGTCCCCCCTGCTCTTCGTCGACCTCGCGGCTCAAATCGCTTAGCACCTCTACGTTGGCGGGCAGCTCTTTAAAGGCGACATCCTCCTCGTAGCCATTTAAGCAATCAAAACTGTCGGAGAGCACCCCTACTGCAACTCGGCTGCCGTCAACGCCGAACTGCTTGCGTATGCGGTCGGCTTGCAAAGCCAGATCGCCTTGACTAACCACCGAATTCGGGCCCTTGCCAAAGGCGTTTTTCCTAAGCAGCGCCGGCCGGATTTGAACTATCGCTGGCAAGAACTCCAAATCCGGCAAACGCTCGATCGGTACCCAGCCCGAAACGGCGTTGGCAAAGCTCGTCAGGTTTACCATTCCGAGCGCTTGCAATCTGGGCAATAACGCTTCGACCGAGCCTTCGACCGTGATCGTCACCAACACCTTGCCTTGCCAAACCTTCAACCCGACGTCGGTGGAACGAAAAGGTTGCGCCTGACCGCTGCGCTGATATGCCCCGTATTCCTGAACCAAAGCGCTAAGGCGCATGCTCAACGCCCCGCTCGCTCCCCAAACCGACTGCCAAAGGCACGCAATCCCAACGCACAGGATCCAACGCATCTTTTCCCCCTTCAAAACCGATATTCCAGCGCGAGGTTGCCTCCCAAAGAACGCCAGCTGGCCTCCTCTAGGCGCGTCTTAATCCAGGCGCCCTCTCCAAACACCGTGCGGTCTTGACCTGGATCCGACTGCCAGCGTTCAAAGTCAAAACTTAAACGCAACGCGAGTTGTTCTAAAATCCGATAGCTCCCGCCAGCACGCACGACTACGCCAGAACCATCGGCGTTTTGTCGGATCGCGCGGTCCTCGCCTTTCCAATCGCTATCGGCGCGATAATTGGCAAAATGATATTCGCCCTGGCCAAATACGCCCCATTTTTGCCCTTCGACGCCCAAACGCAGCCCTAGCCAGGGGCCGTACCACTCGGCGCGATAACGGTAGTGCCCGCCAGCGTTTTGGAAGTCCTGGGCGTGCAGGTTCTGCTTGCGGTAGGCGTAACCGGCCAAGGGTTCAAGATAAGGGCGAATCGGCCAAGCGGTCGGGGAAAAACGGTAACCCAAGCCGCCGCTTACCTCGAACACATGCCCATCGTCGGCGTCCCCGGCGACCGGCAAAGACCCAGGAGCATTCGACCGGCCCAATCGACCTGCCAAGACCCAGGTATAGGCCAAGCTTCCCTGAAAGCTCAGCCGGATCGGCGTAGTCAAATGCATATCGCCCCCTAAGCGCAGGCTGTCCAAATCGCGCCACTTTTCCTGAGTACGAACCCCGGCGCCCAGGTTGCTGCGCCAGTTAAGCCGATCGCCGCGATACCCCAAGCCGAGCGCATAGGTGAAAGTGTACGGTTGCAAAGCCTTCGGCCGTTCTTCGGGCGCAGAGGCGGATGAACGCAGCACCGTCAAATGCAGCGTAGGGGATTGTTCGGCGCCCGAGGCCGTGACGGGCAGCGGCCTGAGTACCGTCAAGTGCAATGGGGGTGCGTCGGCCAAAGCGAGCATAGGTAGGGAACACAACCAAAGCGCGCGTCTCATCGCCCAAGCGCCTCTTTAAAGCTACCGGCCGAAAGCAGATACAGATACGTTTCTTCATCCGGCGCAAGCTGAGGTTTCTCCACCGTAGCCGCCAACCACTCGCCCTTGAGATCTTGAGCGACGAAGGTCACTTCTTTGCGGCTGCGGTTGACAAGCCTAAGCGCGGTCACCGTGATGCCGCCGCGCTGCCAGCTGGCCAACGGCGTCGCCTCAAGGTGTGGGGTCAAAAACACCGGCCGGCTCGGCGGAGCAGGGAGCGCTTTGATCTTCAGGTCCCGATCTGACGGCGACTCGCCATGGACCACTTGCGCCGCGTAACGAGTCAATTCCAAATAAAGCCGCTCGGTAGCATCCGGCAGCAGTTCGCGCTCCTCGCGGGCAGGTGGCCGCCAATATCCGTCCTTGCGGTTGTAACGGTCGAACGCGTCCTGCCCGGGATACGTTTTATACGGTTCCTGCAGCTCATAGCCGCGGTGGGTGCCGTAGGGATTCTTATAAACGTTGAGATTACGGTTGCGCTGGTCCAAGCCGGGATGAACGCTCTGCTCGCGCAGCTCGCGCTCACTAACGGCTTGAGATTCCTGCGGCGCCCGGATCACGAACGGCCGGATTACGATGACCAGTTCGGTGCGCTTGCGCCTTTGCACTTCGTCGCGAAACAGCCGCCCCAACAGCGGAATGTCTCCGAGCACCGGAACCTTCTCCTCGCGATCTTCTGCGCTTTCGTTGATCAGGCCGCCGATGGCCACTTCTTGGCCGTCTTGGGCGATCACCGATCCCGTGTAAGTGCGCGTCTGAACGGTATCGACCGGCACCACCTCTTGGCCAAACTGGGCGGCGGTTTGTGCCCTGGGCACCGGAATACGGCCGCAATTAGGGCAAGGAAGGGCCTGCTCGACCACCAGGCGGATGCTGACACTGCCATCGGCGTTGATGGTGGGCGTCAGAAGCAAGGTATCGCCGATGTTGCGCGTTTCCACCTGAGGATCGAACTGACATACGCCGGCCGTGGTCGTGATTACCTGAGCCGTGGTCGTGGTACAGGTCACGTTGATGTCGGTGGTGATCGGGCGCTCCTCGCCAATGAAAATCCGGCTGACCTCCTGATTGCTGGTGAACAGCATCGGCGTGGCGACCTGGGTGACGCGCCCTTCTTTCTCCATCAGCTGCAGCCGGGCACGGAAGTTTTCCGTTACCAGCGTCGCAAGCAACGCCGGATTTCCCAGCGACGGCGCCGTCGTGGCCAAACTGTTGAGGATCGCCGGCCCCAGCTTGGTCGCCACATCGACGGTCTCGGCCGTGCCGTCGGGATTTTCTCTAACCCCTTGGGTAATGACCTTGTCGGGGGTGGTGGCAAAGGCGACGTTACCCTTGGAGACGCCGACTTTGTTGTCTTTGATCGCAAACTCGAACACCGAATCGTAACCGTCGGACAGGTCGATCTGAAACATCTTGACCTCAAGCAACAAGGTCGCCATATCGGTGTCGATGCGGGCGATCAACTCCTGGATCTGCTCGAGGGCGTCGGTGTCGCGGGTGCGTACGATCAGGCGGTTCTGCCGGCGAATATAAGTCAGATAAATCGGCGCCAGGCGACGGGTGGCCTCGGTGACGACCTCCTTTTCTTTGAGTTCGCCGGTGAGCCTCTCCGTGCCTGCCATCTCTTCGCGCATTTCTTCCGGCTTGACTTGGGTTTCGCCCCCGGCCTGGGGTTGTCCCAGGCCGGGGCCGAACCCTCCGGGAAACCCAAAGCCGAACCCCCCGCCAAAGCCGCCAAATCCTCCCCCACCAAAACCACCAAAGCCGCCAAATCCTCTCCCACCAAAGCCGCCAAACCTGCCACCGCCTATACCTATCCCCTGCCCAAGTCGGCTTTGGGCATCGATGATGTTGAAACGGGCAAAACGCTGGGCCAGATCAAATAAAATCTGAAAATCCTGCTGCGAATTGCGGTCGAAGATCACGCGCTTGCCGTAGAGGCCGGTAATTGCGGTCACCGCATCGAGCACGTTCATTTCGTGCTTTAAAGTAAACACCTTGATCTGCTCGCGGGTGTATTCCACCTGTCCCAAGCGGAACTCATCCACCGTGTACACCCGAACGATGCCCGAATCCGGATCGCGCCGATACCAAAGGTTGTAGGTTTTGGCCATGGCCTCGAGCACGTCCAAGGGAGCGACGTTGCGTAGGTACATCGTGATAGGGATGCGCGCCGCCTTTTCGGAAGCGACCACGTTCAATCCGGACTCTTCAGTTAGAATGCGCAGCGCGTCGCCGACGGTGATGCTGCGAAAGTCCAACTGGGCGATCCTCCTGTCGGCGGCCAAGCCGGCCACGGTCAGCAGCAGCAAACTTACTAACGCCAGCCACTTGCCCATGGCGCTCACTGGAGTGTCAGCGGCAGGTTGTGAGGGAAGACGATCACTTTCACGGCGTGCTGGTTGACCTCCCGCACTTGGATCGTGATCGGCTGACCCTTACTGAGAAAGCTCAGCGTGTCGCTCGTTCGCACCAGAAAGTCCTGACCGTCGATGCGCAGCAAAGCCACGGGGTCACGCCCCAGGTACTCCACTTTGGCCGCCAAGGCGATCTGCGGCATGGGGGGAAGGACTTCGCCGGAGCCGGAGCTCGCCGCCCCACCTCGGAGCAAGGCGCGGAATTGGCGCTGAAACTCAAGATCGGCTTGGGTGGGATCGGGAATCTCGACATTGGCCTGCCAGGCAGCCGCAGCTTCCGTTTGGCCCATGGACTGAGCCGCGCTCGCCTGCCCAGCGGGCGCGGCGTTATCCCGCCCTTTGAGGGCCTGGGTCAGAAGTTGCTTTTTTTGTTCGTATTTTTGCAAAGCCGCCTCCACGTTATCTTTTGCTTTCTGCGTTTCCTGTTCCAGTTTCTCTGCCGGGGTTTTGCCAACCTGCAGCAAATCTTCCTGGGCAAGCGCCGCTCCCCAAGCCAGCCAGAGCGCCAACCACCTCACCCCTTGCCTCCTGCGGAAAACATGGCCACCAAAAAAGCCGCATAAACAAACCCCACAATGCCTCCCACGACGATGGTCACCACCGGCTCCATGATCGCGGCCATGGTGCGGATCCGACGGGCGAGCAGGCTTTCATGAAAATCGGTCATCTCCGCCAAGATTTGCTCTAAGGTTCCTGAACTTTCTCCCACCACCAGCATGCGATACAAAAGCGGCGGAAAACCGAATCTTTCTCCGATCGGCTTGGAGAGCGCCTCCCCTCGCAGCACCTGAGAGCGGGCCGCAAACACCCGCTCAGCAAGATAAGTGTTAAACAGCACCCCCCCCACCGTCTCCAGCCCTTCCGCGATAGGAACGCCGCTGCGAAGCATGGTGTAAAGGCCGCGGCAAAAGTCCACCGTGCCCCCGAGCTGGGCGATGGGGCCGAAGACTGGCAGCTTCAAAATCGCATAATCCATCCAGTAACGAGTCACCGGCCAGCGGCGCAGCAAGGCGATTACCACGCCGACGACGGCCAACCCGAGCAAAATGCCCGGCCCATTGGTTTCGATCCAGTCGGAGGTGTCGATCAGCGCCTGGGTGATCGGCGGAAGCTTGCGCCCCAGGATGGCCAGAAATTTCTTGATCTCCGGCACCACCTTGACGAGCATGAACACCGCCACGCCAATGGCAAAAACGATCACAAAGCTTGGATAGGCCAGAGCTGAAAGCACCTGGCGCTTGAAGTTGCGCCGCGCCTCCAACTCTTTGGAGGCGTGCTCCAACACAAAATCCAAATTGCCGGTTTGCTCCCCCACCCGCACCATGGCCAAGATCAGGCGGTCAAACACTCGATGCTCCGACAAGGCATCCATCAAGCTGTCGCCTTCGTTGATCCGGCTCGCCACCTGCCGCCACACTTTGCGCACCGCGTATCTGGCGTGATCGGCGGTGATCTTGAGCGCCTCCAGCAACGGCAAGCCGCTTCTAAGCATGACCGCAAGCTGGTGAAAATCGCGCTCGACGTCATAAAGGCGCATTGGGCGATATTCTAAAGGATTCCAAGGCAGGCCCTCGCGTCCTTGACCCGGCCTGACTTCGGCCACTTGCAAAACGAGCAGGCGGTTGTCGCGCAGCCTCGCAACCACCTGCTGCGGGGACTCGGCGGTTAACACCCCAGTCTGCTGGCGGCCGGCAAGGTCGCGGGCAAGATAGCGATACTGCGGCATGAGTTACCAGGACAGGGCGATGCGCAACACCTCAGTGACCGAGGTTTGGCCGGCAAGGAGCTTATCGACGGCATCGTCCATCAGCAGGGGAATTTTCTGCTCGCGCATCCATGCGACGAGTTCGGCTTCCTTGGCTCCCTCAGCGATGCGCCGCGCCTGTTCCTCGCCGATTTCCAGCAGCTCGTATACCCCTGTCCGTCCGAGATAACCCACCCCGCCGCAATAGATGCACCCTACGCCTTCGTATACGGTGCTGCCTGCAAGCTCCACGCGCCCCAGCGCCAGCGCCTCGCGTTCGGTCAAACGGCGGGGGAAGCGGCAATGAGGGCACAACCTGCGCACCAGGCGCTGGGCGATGGCCAAACGCAGGCTCGCCCCGACCAGAAACGGCGCGACCCCCATATCGATCAGGCGGGTGATGCTGCCTGCGGCGGAGTTGGTATGCAGGGTCGAAAACACTAAATGCCCCGTCAACGCCGCCTTGATGGCGGTGTCGGCGGTTTCAAGGTCGCGGATCTCGCCGATCATGATCGCGTCCGGGTCGTGGCGCAAAATGCTGCGCAGGGCTTTCGCAAAGCTGACCTTGTCGGCGGCGTCGACCTCCGCCTGCGCCACCCCGGAAATCTCGTACTCGATCGGGTCTTCGACGGTGATCACGTTCAGGTTCCTGCGGTTGAGCAGGGCGCGGATGCAGGCATACAAAGTGGTGGTTTTGCCCGAGCCGGTCGGGCCAGTCAGGATCATTGTCCCCTGGTTGCGCTGCAAGAACCGCTCGACCGCCAACCGGTGGCGTTCGGACAAACCCAGTTTGTCCAAGGTCAAGGAGTCAGTATCCAAGGCCAGAAGCCGCAAGGTCATCCGCTCGCCGTACTTGGTCGGCAGCGTGGCGACGCGAAAATCGATCGGGCGGGCGTGGCTGGCGAAACTCTTAGTGAAGCTCCCGTCTTGCGGCGCGCGTTTTTCCGCGATGTCCATGCCGGCGAGCACCTTGAGCCGCCCGATCAGTTCGCTGTGGACGGCAGCCGGCAGCACGGCGTAGGTCTCCAACTGCCCATCCACGCGCAGGCGCACCTTGACCCCTTCGGGAGTGGGATCCAGGTGAATGTCGGAAGCCCGCTTCAAGTACGCCGCATAGAGAATCTCGTCCGCCAACGCCACTGCATCCGCATCGAGATTCTGCAACGGCTGCGTCGGGCTGCGCCCAGGCACGTCGCGGCCATCGCCGAACACCCGCCGCACCACCCGCTCTAAGGCTTCGGCATCGGTGGCCCAGGTGACGACCGGCGCTTTGAACATTTTCTCCATCACCCGCACCGTCGAGCGGCAATCGGGTTCGGCGCAGGCGACGTGGATAACGCCATCGAGGCGCGCAAACGGCAGGACCTTGCGGCGCATCGCCAAAGACGAGGGAATCTTGAGCACGCAGTCGGGGTCGATGCGCACGTGCTCGATATCCAGAGTGTGGGATTGCGGCTCGAAGGCGTGCGGTTTCAAAAATCGCACGCCAAGCCGAAAGCCCCCGTCCGTTTCGGCGCGCACCCAACAGATCAACGCGCGTCGGGTGACCGGCGGCTCGCTCATGCGCACTGTCAACACCGCGCCCACTTCCAAGGCTTCCGCTTGCACCCAAACCTGCAAGCCCGCGCCCTCCTCCGACAAATCGAGCAAGCGTCCTTTAAGCTCGCCAAAACCCGCCTCCAGGGCAATCGCCACGCTTGTGCCCCCGCTGGGTTGTCTGGAGGACTTGCGGCGCTCGGAAACGGCCGGAATCGTACTTGCCATGCTCAAATCCATACGGTCAAAGTCCATAACATCCTCGGGTCGGAATCGTCAGGCGGCGGTTTCATGGTCAAAGAAACCACCAAAATGACTCGCGGGTCGCGCGCGAGCGCCTCGAGCGCCCGGTACACATCGGCGTATCGGCCCAAAAACTCAAGCTGCCAGGCGCGCGCCGGCAGTTTGTCCCCCAGCCCGCCCTGGGTCAGAAGCTGCCTGAACTCCGACACCGCCGCCGTCGCCCGTTCCAAGGTCTGGGCAGCTTCGCGCTCGGCGAGGAGCTCTAGCTGGTGGGCGCCGAGCAGTTGGTGCAAGTGCTCGATGAGGCGGTTGAAGTCCGCTTCGCCCTGCACGGGATCCAAACCACCCACCACCTGGGCCACTTCTTGGACAAAGCGCTGTTTTTTCGCCTCCCGCGCCGCCAAGTCCGCGTCCAGTCTTTCCATGCGTTGCGCCAGAGCCGCAAGCGCCTCTTGGCTGATGCCTTTCTCGACCAAGCCGCGCCACTTTTCCTCAGCTTTGCGCGTGTTCTCCTCCAAAAACCCTTTGGCAAAGGTGAAATACGCCACGCAGATCGCCAGGGCCGGCAAGATGCGGCGCAAAAACTGCTGGCGCGCCGCCTCATCGGACCACGCCATCGCGCATCCCCCCTAAGCTCAAATCCCCCAGCTCGATCTTAAACCGCCAAGGACCGCGGTTTTCTCCCCCCGGGTTTTCCTGCAAGCTCGCCTTGGCCGGCGGGTTCACTTTTATCCCTAAGGGCCTGAGCGCCTCCTCCAACGCGCCGGCGTACGCGTTGGGGGCGCTGAAATCCACGCTCACCCCACCGACCGCCCAGGTTGGCGCGCCTATCTCCAGCTCGGTGATCACGATTTGCGGCGAGCGGGCCAACGCCAAGGCCGCCAACAGGCG
Organism: Methylothermus subterraneus; assembly: GCF_054656915.1. Classification (NCBI taxonomy): domain Bacteria; kingdom Pseudomonadati; phylum Pseudomonadota; class Gammaproteobacteria; order Methylococcales; family Methylothermaceae; genus Methylothermus; species Methylothermus subterraneus. The sequence continues at coordinate 182,783 of NZ_BAAHXK010000003.1, read as the reverse complement.
CGCCGGGCGCCGGCGCAGTTTTTCCACGACCCCCGCCAGGCTCCCGCTCTGTTCCAGCAAGGCCAAGGTCTTGTCGGCGGCGGCGAGCCTCTCGTTCCGAGCCTTGATTCCCTGGTTGTACTCGTCCATCTGTTTCTGGATCGCTTCGAGCTGCTGAATTTGGCTTTCGTAGTCGCGCTTGAGATACGTCTGCCAACCGGCGTGCAAAGCGACGATCATAAGCCCCGCAACCCCGGAGGCCACCAGATACACGATTTCTTTCTCAACCCGCGCGGTGGCCTGAACCAAAGGCAGGGCGTAGTTCTCACGCTGGGCGAGCACCTTGGCCCACGCACCCAACCAACGCGTCAAGCCTTCCGCCGAGCCAAGATCCAGGGATGGTTCTTCCGCATTCGGAGTCAGCTTATGGTCGGCGCGCAGCGTTTCCCCCCAAAACACCGAGCCCGGATGATCCGCCAGCCATTCCGCAAGCTCGCGTTCGGCCGCGCGCGTCAGGCCTTCGGTCGGGATCACCAGCACCTCCTGCGGCTCGCCGCGGCGGCGCACCGCCAGGCAAATCACCACTTCCGGCCAATATTCCACGCGCCGCCAAGGCGGCTCGACCGCCTGCGTCAAGGGCAGCGGTATGCCGCCTGGATGCAGCACCGCCGCCAGCTTCGCCCCCTTGCCGCGCACTTCTTTCTCTAGGCGCTCGAACAAGCGCTGCGGCAGCAGGCTCGCCCAATAGCTCCGCATCTCCTCATCCGGCGAGGTGGTCAGCACATACCCGAGCTGGCGGTTGACCACCGAAGCTCCGGTCAGAGCTTCGATCTCAAAGCACAAGGCCTGGGTCAAGGCCGCCGCGCCCACGCCGTGCACCTGCGCCGCCGGCAGCGCCAGGGAGTGGGTCTCCAGCCCCTCGTACAACAGCCACAGCCGCCGGCCCGGGGGACGGGCGCGGAAGGCGTGCTCGACCACCTCGAGCAGATCGTCCGCCCCCTCGCACAACTTCTCGACCGCCTCGATCTCGCCTAAAGCCTCGCCCTGGGAGTTCGCATCCAGGCGAAAGCTTTGGGTGCGGGTGACGTACAGCAAGGTGTGGGCAGACCGCCGGCCCCACGGCCAGCGGGGGCGAACTGCGCTGGGGAGCTTGGCGAGGAGGGGGGTTATTTCCATTCAACAGGCATTTTTCGTTATTGTGTTACCAATCTATGACGGGAATGGTGCTGCCTGGGCGCATGTCGATGGCTACTGGCAATTTTCCCGCCGGGTAGATGGTTACAGTGGTATCCAAGATGCCAGCATCGCATTCCACGACAACTGCATAGTTCTGACCTGCAGGTATCGGCGTGTTGAAATTCCATGTCACAGTCATTCCGGTCACAACATCCAGACTGACTGAGGTGACGGGGCTAAAGGATACGATGTTGTTGTCCAGGCTGCTGTCGTTGTCGACCTTGCGGGTGTAAATTCGCAGGCATAAGCGGTGAGGATTGGTGTCTGCGTCGCCTGATAGGAAATGCATGCTGAGGCTGAAAGGCGCGGAGATCGTCCACGAGTTCAGGGGAATTTTTAATTTACAGTCTTCTTCATAATCTGCATCCTGGCCACAAGTGCCGGCAGGTCCGGCCAGAGCATCGGCGCCATGACTGAGAATTGTCATGCTGACTCCATCGAAAGGTGCGTAGTACCACCCATAATTCGTCGTATCTGCACTGCTGTCGCAGTCTTGGATGCCGTCGTTGTCGCAATCTCGTGTTCCACCGAAACCGTCCCTAAGTGTGTCTGGATGATCTGCAGAGCCGGATGTTGCGAGATAGGGTCCACGCCAGCCAACACCCATATGAATTGAGACCATTCCAATGAATGTAACGGCATCTCCCCATCGCATGGCGGTGGTGGTCGGTTCCACCATTAGCGCCCTCAAATTCGGTGGCAACGTTCCCATATCCAAAGCATACGCCCGGATGCCCTTGCTCCAGTCGCCGTCGCCCACAATCGCCTGGCGAAATTCCTCCAACAGCCGCACCGTCTTCTCATACCGCGCCTGCTCCTGAATCCCGCTCACCGAGCGGATCGCCACCGAAGTCAGAATCGTCAGCACCAGCAGGCTGACCACCAGCTCCAGCAGGGTCAGGCCGGTTTGATTGCCGAAGGCGCTACGGCAAAACGCCCCCCTCTTCCGCTGCTTCCCGCACGAAGGAGGATCGGTTTGGGATGCATTTATTGCCATCCCGTCTTTTCCTTTACGCCGGGGCCGACGGCACCCGGGGATGGGGAATGCATTGGATAAACGCAGCGCATCCGGCCTACGCAGAATGGATGAGAGGAGGAGATAAGGCAGAATTTTCGTGCCGGCGGTCATTGTGCGCATTTCAAATTCCCGTTGGCGTCCCGTCGTTCTCGTTCGCTTGGCGAGGCTGGCAAGTAAGGGTTCGGAATGCGCAAAAACAACACCCGGTCGTCGCCGCGGCCGGAGGCGTCGGCGTCGCTGATCTGGGTTTGCAATACGCCGTCGGGTCCGGCGGACACCAGGCGGGCGCACCATTCGCCGTCATTGCCGCCAGAATGTCCGGGGCAGTCTAAAGAACCGTTGGGCACTTGCAAGACGATAGGCCGTCTCGTCGGAAACTGATCAAAGATGTAAAAATCGTCTGGTTGCTGGCTGTGCTTAAAATGGACCTTGGCGTTGGCGCCGGTATCGTCGTCAAAACCCAAAGCGCTCATTTCGCTCGGATCAGGGAGTTTGCCTCCGCCGTTTTGCAAATACGGCCCGCGCCAGCCGAGGGCCAGGTTGGGATGGAAACCGGTCAAATTCTTCGGATACAGGGAAACGGTTCCTAGGCTGGAAACATGCGTCGTGGTGTTGAACAGAAAATGCAGGTGATAGTGCAGATTGCCGCTGCCGTCTTGCCAGGCGGGATAGTGGTTTTGCATGTCGCTGTAATACCCCGGCCCCGCGCCCGACCCCATGATCGCCTCCTTCACCGCCGCCAGCGTCGCGTCGGTGGCCTGGCAGGCGGCCTGACCGACCGTTCCCTGGGTGAAGGGCAGCACCACCCCCGCGAGCGCCACCAGAATCAGCAGCACCACGGTCAGCTCCAGGAGGGTGAAGCCGGAGTGTCTTCTTTTCATGGCCGGTTTTAGGCGGCAGAAAGGCGGGCGCCAAAGCGCCCGCCCGTCAGGTCAGACAAGAACGCGATCAGTTGTTCTTGTCGCCGATGTTCTCCCAAGTGTGCGCCTGGGTATGCGCCAGACCGAACAGATGATTCGGCATCATCAGCATCGCCGAGCCGACGAGTTTGGCCGGTTCGGTATGGTCGGAACAACCGGAGGCGTTGCTCTTGTCCACCTTGAACACCGCCACGAAGCGGTTGTACTTTTCTTCCGGCCCCATGCCGCCGGTGGCCGCAAAATGCAGCGGCGCATCGGACATCACCTTGTTGACCATCTCGCTTTCCGGCCCGACGCCGAAGACGACGTAGTCGTAGCAGGTGGTGTCAAATTCGGTGTATTTGGCCGAATTGTTGTAGAACGCATACGCCAGATGGCGGGCGGCGCTTGAAAACTCAGGCCCTTTAGTCACTACCGCCAGCGGAACTGTCGAAGTCTTGGTAATCGTCTGCAGCGAGCTGACCGCATCGAAGGTGGCGCTGCCGTTGGCTGCGCCATTCTTCATATCCCACACTTGGTTGATGCCGGCCATCGTCAGGGACATGTTTCTAATCATGCCTGGGGAAGCCACCACATCAACCAAACCCGTATTCATCAAATCGCTGTAGGCAGTGTTACCAGGTTGGACCAAAGTATGGAACCCGTCGGGATATTCCAGATACTTGGCCTGGAACAGGTTGATGGCGTTGTTGAGCTCCCACAGGTTGTCGTTTCCCGTCGAGTCGTGCGTCCGTTGCAGGTACCCCTGCGCGTAGGGCAGGATCAACCCCGACAGGCCGATGAGGATCAACAAGACCACGGTCAGTTCGAGCAAAGTCAAACCGGCCTGGCGCTTGCGCGATGGAATTGGCATAGCTTGCGGATACATCATGGTTTTTCTCCTATAATTGCAGTTGATCCAAGTTTTTCAGCCGCTTTGGGCCGCCCAAAGCGGCTCCCCTTTTTCGCTTCCGTGTGCTTTCCTCGATTCCCTCCGCGCGTCTCTTTTTGCACGCCTCGTGCCAACCGCAAAAACGGCGGTTTTCCAAAAAGCGGGCAAAGTGTGACGCGCTTCACACTGCGGCATTTGCCACAATGTGTAGGAAAAGCCACAGTTTCTTGCCGGGAACGCGAACGCAAAGCGCAAAATCCGCCCCCCGCATCTGGCACCTTATTTGCCAGCTCAACAATCTGCGTTGGCGAAAAGAGGTTGGAAGCGTGCGCTTTTACGGGTTGTGGATTTTCACTTTCGCTCTGGCGCTTTTGGCGTACCTGCCCGGGATCACGGGCGGCTTTCTGTTTGACGACACGAGCAACTTGACCCTCAACGAGGCGCTCAAGACCGCCCGCCCCACCTGGGAGTCGCTGTGGCAGGTGATGCGCTCGGGCGATGCCGGCCCCTTAAAGCGCCCTTTAAGCATGGCGAGCTTTGCCGTCAACGTGTGGCTGGCAGGGATGAATCCGGTTTTCTTCAAGCTCACCAACATTTTCATCCACCTGGTCAACGGCTGGCTGCTGTATTGCCTGACACGGCAATTGCTGGCGGCCTTGCGCGAGGCCCAGGGCGCCCCGCCAAGCCCAGCGCGGGCGCGTTGGATCGCGCTGGCGGTGACGGCGCTGTGGCTGCTTGCCCCGTTGCAGCTGACTTCGGTGCTCTACACCGTCCAGCGCATGACCAGCCTGGCGGCGACCTTCGCCTTGCTCGGGATGCTCGGTTACACAACGGGGCGGCGGCGCTGGCTCAAAACCAGCGACGGGGCAGGCGGCGCGGCGATTTTAGCGGGCGTCTTTTGCACCGCGCCTGCGGCGCTGGCCAAGGAAAACGGTCTGCTGTTGCCGGTGTTTTTGTTCTTGATCGAGTGGTTGATCTTCGGTTTTCGCGCCGCCTCCAAGCCAGCCCAGACCTGGCTCAAGCTTGGTCATGCCCTCGGCGTCGGCCTGCCGGTGGCGGGCGCGGCGATCTGGCAGCTTGGCTTGCGCTTTTCAGAGCTAGTCGGCGGCTACGCGCTGCGCGATTTCACGCTCGCCGAACGGGTGCTGACCGAGCCGCGGATTTTATGGTGGTACGTGCGCTGGCTGCTTGTTCCCGACATCCGCGAGATGGGGCTGTTCCACGACGACATCCCCCTCTCGCGGGGGCTGTGGGACCCTCCCACTACCGCGCTCGCCATCCTGGAGTGGATCCTGGTCGTCGGGCTTGCGCTTTGGCTCGGGGCGCGCCGAAAGGCGGCGGTGTTCGCCTTCGGGGTGCTGTTCTTCCTCGCCGGCCACAGCCTGGAATCGACCGTCTTTCCGCTGGAAATCGTCCACGAACACCGCAACTACCTGCCGTCGTGGGGGATATTTCTGATCCTAGGTTACTACCTGCTGCATCCCGAGTTCGGCCAGGTCCTCGCCAGACTGCGCGGCCAGATCCCTGAACAGGAATCCTGGCTTGGGCTGCGGGTCTTGGTTCTGGCCGGGTTCGGCGCGCTTTCGGCGGCCGCCACCTGGGCTAGGGCGCTTTCCTGGTCGGACCAGCGGACGCTGGTGATAGCCGAGGCGACCCACCATCCCAAGTCGGCGCGCGCGAGTTTCAGCGCCGCGCGGGTGATGATCGAGCTGTCGGAACGCTACGGCCGCAACAGCGAAGAAGCCAAAGAGCTGCGGGAGCTTGCCCGGACGCTCTACCGCCACGCCAACCGCTTCGACGATTACTATCTGGTGGGTCGCTTCGGCCTGTTGACCTTGGACGCCCTCGACGGCAAGCCGGTCGATACAGGGTTGCTGGAAGAGCTCCAGGCTAGGCTGCGCACAGGTCCGGTGGCCGCCAACCAGGTCTTTACTTTGACCCGACTGCTCGAGGACCAACTCAAAGATCGCTGGAACCTGCCGGCTGAGGCGCTGCTTGCGGCGGTGGACGCGCTTCTGGAAAACCCGCGCCTAACCGGAAGCTGGCGCAAGGATCTGCTGATTGCCGCCCTGCCGGTGGCTTTCCGCCATCAGGCCTACGCGCAGGCGGTGCGCTACGCCCGCGAGCAGGTGGCGCTGGACGAAAACGACCCGGCCTTCCGCCTGAACCTAGCCCAGGCGCTGTTTTTGGTCGGCGATCGGGACGGGGCGGCCAAGCAAATGGAGGAAGCCGAGCGCTTAGATCCCCAGGGCCGACTCGGCAAAATGCGCCAGGTCATCGCCGAGCACATGGCCCAAAGCCTGCGGGAACGACGCTAGATCTTCGAACCGATTTTGAAACGGCCCGCCATGCGCTTGTTCTTCGACTACACTTGTCGGTCAAGGAGGACATGCAAATGGCGCAAACCTACGAGATCGTGTTTTTCTCTGTGCAGCCGGGTTGCTCCCTGCAAGCCATCGAAGACGTGCTGTGCCGGCTTCTAGAAAAAAAACCAGACGACCTCTGGCGAGCGCTGCGGTCGAGCGGTTCGGTGCTGATCGGCGGGTTGTCTGAGGCCGAGGCGAAATCGCTGCAAATCCGCCTCGTGGCAAGCGGACTTTTGTGCAACTACCGCCCGGCCTCTCCTCCCTGCGAGCTGAGCCTGAAGCCTAAAAGCTTCACCATGCCTTGCCCGCATTGCGGACAGCCTAATCAGATCATCGAGAACGAGCGCAGGCGCCGCTGCCGTCATTGCCGCAGGTTTTGGAGCCTCTGGGCGATGCGCCAGGACCCGCCCGAAATCGCCCTGCCCCCTGAGCCAAGCGCTGTACCCGCGCCGCGATCGTGGGGGCGATCGTGGGCGGCGGGAGCGGCGCTTTTGTTGCTAATGGCTTATTTGGTCGCCGACGGGTTGCCGCTGATGCGATCCTGGGCAAGGGACATCCAAAACTACGCCCCGCCTCCAACCGCCAAAGCAAAGCTCGATGACCGCACAACCGAGTTTGCGCTCGATCCTTTTGAACTCGCCTGGATGCTGGATTCTGCGCCACGCAGCGCCAACCAATCTTTCCTCTCCCCACCGGCTCTCCTCGATAAAGCAACCGGCGCTTCAGTCTGCGGCGAGCTGGCCCGGCTTTGTCAAAGCCTTAAGCCCTTAAGGGTGTCTTGCCTGAAAGAAGCGACCGAGGACGCCATCCGGCGCTGAAAAACCCTAGGCTTGCCGCCCTAGGCGGCAGAGGGTATTTTATTGTTCATGTTACGCACCCTCCGCAATCAAGCCATCGCTTTAGCCGGCCTGGCCCAAGCCGTGCATCTGGTTCAGCAGATCGCCAAGCGCGGCCAGGCGGACGAGGAAGCGCTGGCTGTGAGCATCGCTAGCGTGTTGAAGATCGACGCCGAGAGCGTGGAGGACGTTTTCGGCGGGCTGGCCGGCATCCGCGACGGTCTGCTGAAATTGAGGCAACAACTGGGCGGGCGCGAGAGCATCGACCCAGAACACGCCCGCTACAGTGCCATGCTGGTGTTTTTAGAGAGCAAGTTGGAAAAGCGCCCCGAAGTCCAGCAAAAGATTCGCGAAGGAGTAGAGAAAGCGGCCTTGCAGGCTGCACAAAGCTCGGTGACCGACGAAGCGGTGCTTGAGATTCTGGGCCAAGTCTATCATCAGAACATCAGCCCCTTAGGACCTAGGATCATCGTCTCCGGCGAGCGGAGGTTCTTGACCGACCCGGCCAATGCGCCTAAAATCCGCGCCCTGCTGCTCGCCGGCATCCGCGCGGCGGTGCTGTGGCGGCAATGCGGCGGGGCGCGGTGGAAATTCCTGCTCAACCGCCGCAAGCTAATGCAGGAAACCCAAGCCTTGTTGGATCAGTTGGCATGAGCTATCTGATCGAAGCGCAAAACCTCTATCGCTACTACGGCGACGCCTGCGCCGTGGCCGACCTGTCGCTGACCCTGAGCAAAGGCGAGATCTTAGGCTTTCTAGGGCCCAACGGCGCCGGCAAGACGACCACCATGCAAATGCTGTGCGGGAATTTGGCCCCCAGCGCCGGCCAGATCCGCGTCCACGGCATCGACCTTCTCGAGCAACCCAAGGCCGCTAAGCGTTATCTGGGGTATCTGCCTGAAACGCCGCCCTTGTACCGGGAACTGACGGTGGACGAATACTTAACCTACTGCGGCCGCCTGCACGGCCTCAAGGGCCAGGCGCTGCGCCTCGCGCTCGACAACGCCAAAGCGCGATGCGGCTTAGGGGAAGTCGGGCGGCGGCTGATCGGCAATTTGTCCAAAGGCTTTCAGCAACGCATCGGCATCGCCCAGGCGATCTTGCACTCCCCGCAGGTGGTGGTGCTGGACGAACCCACCGTCGGCCTCGATCCGATCCAAATCCGGGAAATCCGCGAGCTGATCCGCGACCTCGGGCGGGAACACGCGGTGCTGCTTTCTACCCATATCCTGCCCGAGGTCCAGGCGGTGTGCAGCCGGGTGCTGATCATCCACAAAGGACGGCTGGCTTTAAACGCCACCGTCGCGGAGTTGGAGCGCAACCTAAGGGCCTCGAGCCTGATCCTGGAGACCAAAAGACCCGCAGACCTCGACGCCTTAATGGCAATCGATGGCGTCCAGAGCGTCGCTCAAGAGCCGGGCGAGCGTTTTCGGTACCAAGTGTTTTTTGCCAAAGACAAAAATCCGGCCGAAGCCATCGCCGCCTTGGCGGTGGAGCGCGGTTTGGGCCTGTTAGAGCTTAGCCCGGTCAAGCGCTCGATAGAGCAGATTTTCGTGGACATCACCCAACAAGAGCCGACCCTGCAATGACGATTTTTACTATCGCTGCCCGGGAGCTGCGCAGCCTGTTTTTGTCGCCCCTGGCCTGGTCGATCCTGGCCGTGGTGCAGCTGCTTTTAGGGTATTTGTTTTTGGCTCAGCTGGAGTATTTTCAAATGTTCGCGCCGCGGCTTGCGGTTTTGGAAGACAGCCCCGGCGTCACCGAGCTGGTGGTGGCCCCTCTGTACGGCAACGCGGGCGTCATCCTGCTTTTGATCACCCCCCTCTTGACCATGCGCCTGATCAGCGAGGAGCGGCGCAGCCGCACTTTAAGCCTGTTGTTCAGCGCGCCGGTGTCGGTGACCGAGATCATCTTGGGGAAATACTTGGGCACGCTGGGCTTGCTGGGGTTTCTGGTGCTTTTGATCACGCTGATGCCTTTGTCTTTGGCGGCGGGGACCTCGCTGGACTGGGGGACATTGGCCGCGTGCGTGCTCGCCTTGAGCTTACTCCTGGCCGCCTTCACCGCCATCGGGCTGTATCTTTCCACTCTCACCCCGCAGCCCATCGTGGCGGCGGTGGGAGGGTTTGGCGCTTTGCTGCTCTTATGGATTATCGACTGGAGCGGCACGATCGGCACCGAGTCCGGCCGAGTGCTGGGGTATCTGTCCATGCTGCGCCATTACGAAGCCTTGCTCAAAGGCCAGGTCAGCACCTCGGATTTGGCGTATTTTTTGCTCTTGAGCGCGGCGTTTTTGGTCCTTAGCATCCGTCAGCTCGATAACGACCGGCTGCAAAAATGAAAATCGACCGCAGGCTTCACCAGCAGATCCGGCTGCAAAATTTCCTCTTTACCGTTCTCTTTTTAGCCTTGATCGGGCTTTTGGGCTTTTTGTCCCAGCGCTATTCGCTAACCTTCGACTGGACCGCGTCAGGCCGCCACAGCCTGGCCGAGGCCAGCCGCAAGGCGCTGGCCGTTCTCGACCAGAAAGTAGAGATCACCGCCTACGCGCGCGAAAACAACGAGCTGCGCGGCCGGATCCAGGACCTGGTGGCCAAGTATCAGCGCCACAAGCCCGAGATCGAGCTGCGCTTTGTCAACCCCGACCTGCACCCGGACCGGGTGCGGGAGCTTGGCATCACCGCGGACGGGGAGCTGGTCGTCGCCTACCAAGGGCGCACCGAGAAGGTTCAGGATTTGAGCGAACGAGCCCTGACCTCGGCGCTTTTGCGTTTGGCCAAACGCAGCGAACAGCAGATCTTGTTCATCGAAGGCCATGGCGAGCGCTCTGCCTTGGGGCAAGCCAACTTTGACCTGGGCCAGTTCGGGCGCACCCTGACGTCCCGTGGCTTCCGCGTCCACGCTTGGAATCTCGCTGAACACCCGGACTTGCCGGAAAATACCGCGCTCGTGGTCATCGCCAGCCCGCAGACCGCCTACCTCCCGGGCGAGGTCGAGCGCCTGTTGGCTTTTCTCCGGCAGGGAGGATCTTTGTTGTGGTTGGTCGAGCCTGGGGAACCGAAAGGGCTAGAACCCTTGGCAAAAGCCTTAAACCTTACTTTCCTCCCCGGCGTGGTGGTCGATCCGAACGGTCAGGCGCTCGGCATCGGCGATCCCACTTTCGCCCTGGTCGCCCAATACCCGATCCACGCGATCACCCAAGACCTACGCAGCCTTACCCTTTTCCCCCAAGCGCGGGCTTTGGAAGCCGGCCAAGGGGGGGAATTTAGCGCCGAGGCCTTTTTACAGACCCTGCCCCGAAGCTGGAACGAGACCGGCCCTTTGACCGGGGAGATCCGCTTGGACCCTGACCAAGGAGAACGCACCGGGCCGTTAACTTTAGGTTTTGCCTTAAGCCGCAAGGTGGCGAGCGACAAACCGGACGACCAAGCGCAAGAGCAGCGCGTGGTCGTGGTCGGCGACGGCGATTTCCTCGCCAACGCTTATCTTGGCAACGGCAGCAACTTGGACCTAGGGTTAAACCTCGTCCAATGGCTGACCCACAACGACCAGCTCATCTCCATCCCGGCCCGCGCCGCACCCGACACGCAGCTGGAACTCTCGCCCACGGCCTTGGCGTTGATCGGCTCTGGGTTTTTGCTGTTTTTGCCGCTGTCCTTGTTCGCTTGCGGTCTTTTCATCTGGTGGCGGCGCCGGCGGGCTTGAACCATGGTTAAACGCTGGTGGACGATTTTCATCTTGCTGATCCTGGTAACCGGACTGGCGGCTTGGGTGTATTGGATCGAGCGCGCTCCCGAGCCAACGCCGCTTCCTTTGCTGGCAGACTTTGACCCGGGCAAGGTGCGGCACATCGTCATCGAACGCCGCACCGACCGCCTGGAATTTACGCGCGCAGAAGACGTCTGGCGCATGACCGAGCCGTTCCAAGCCCTGGCCGATGCGTATCATATCCAGCAGCTATTAGACTTACCAAAGCAAACCAGTCCAACCCGCTACCCCGCGGCAGGAATGGACTTGGCGCGCTTTGAATTGCAGCCGCCTCAAGCCATCGTCCGCCTCGATGCGGTGGAGTTCCGCTTTGGCGGCCAGAATCCCTTGAATTTTCAGCGCTATCTGCAGGTCGGCGACGTCATCCACTTGCTTGACGACGCCCTGTTTTACTCCCTGACCGCCCCGGCCACCACCTGGGTCGAGCACCAATTGCTCCCCCAAGGCCCCTTGCAAGCCCTGGAGCTCCCCGGCTGGCGGATTACCGCAACAGAAGCTGGCGGCTGGACCTCCGAACCCGCGGCTCCGGCCGCCGACTTAGAGCGCCTGGTGGATACCTGGCGGACGGCGCGTGCGGTGCAAATCACGCCGGCCACCGAGGAACCTTCGCCTGAACAGCCGCGCATCCGCGTTTCGATCGCCGGCCAAACGCTCGAATTCGTCGTCCTGCAACGCGAACCGGAACTGATCTTGCTGCGCCCGGAGCAAAAGCTGCGCTACCACTTTTACGGCAGCGTCGGCCAAAACCTGCTGACCCCCAAACCGTCCTCGCCAAGCGATGCCGGAGCTTCCCGAAGTCGAGACGATACGCCAAAGTCTTGAGCCCTACCTCGTGGGAAAGCGCGTCCAAAGCGTTGCCATCTTTCAGCCCCGGCTGCGCTGGCCGGTAGCGCCCGATCTGGCCGAGCAACTGCCCAAAGCGCCGATCGAAGAAATCAAGCGGCGCGGTAAATACCTGCTGGTGCAGACCGGAAACGGCGTTTTGATCGTTCATCTTGGGATGTCCGGCAGCCTCCGTCTTAGCTCCAGTGAGCAGCCCCTGCGACCTCACGATCACGCTGCGTTCACTCTAGAGGCCGGGGAGCGGCTTATCTTCCACGATCCGCGCCGCTTCGGCGCCTTGGTATGGACCTCAAATCCCGCGACCCACCCGTTGCTTTGCCACTTGGGACTCGAGCCTTTCGATCCGCTTTTTACCGGCGACTGGCTCTGGCGGCTGGCTCGGGGTCGCCGGCAAGCGGTCAAATCGTTGCTGATGGACCAACGCGTGGTCGTAGGCATTGGCAACATTTATGCCAATGAGGCCTTGTTTTCCGCAGGGATCCATCCTGCCCGCCCAGCGGGCGAGATTTCAAAACCACGCTACCAAAAGCTGGTGACCGCCGTTCGCGGTATTTTGGCTTTGGCGATCGCCCAGGGAGGAACCACCTTGCGCGACTTTAGCGACGCCACTGGCCGGCCAGGTTACTTTCAACTCGCCTTACAAGTTTACGGTCGAGAGGGCAAACCTTGCCCACGCTGCGCCCGACCGATCCGCCGCATCGCTTTAGGCCAACGCGCGACTTACTACTGCGCAAGGTGCCAGAGCTGACCCCTCAAAACGAAAACTCCTCTTCCGCAGGCGGCTGCGCTTCCTCTTCCTCGGGAGCCTCCTCTTCCCCCTCCTTGGGCGACTCTTCCGCGCTCTCCATCTCTTCCAGTTTGTCCTCGAACGTGGCGCCGGTGTCTATGCTCACTGAGGCCCCTTTGGTCAGGGCGAGCTTATGCCCCGCCGCGGTGAAACTGAACGTCAGTTTGGCCTTAAGGGTGCGGGGACCGGCGATCAGATAGCGCTTCTTGGCCTTGTTCTCGAAGATCGCGCTTTCCAACTCCTCGCCCACCGTATGGATAAAGGGCTCGGCGATGTAATCTTCCTGATCCTCTTGCGCAAAAGAGCCGGCAAACCGGATGGTATCTCCCGACGCTACCCCAAGACCGGTAGCGGTGGCAAAGAACCCCTCGATCTTGGCGCGCGCCATGATCAGGCCGTTCGGACCGGGCGGAAAAGTGTGCTGGAACTCGACGATGACTTCCGGAACCCCGGAGGTAGCCGTTCCTGAAGTCTGCTCCCCGTCTCGGACGCTGGAAACCGTCCCTTCCGTGGCCACAAACAAGGCGTTGTGGATGGTCAATATGTCACGCCTGGCGTCGCTGTAGCAAACTTGCGGCACCTTGCCTGCTTCGCTCGGCTCGATCCGGATTCCTGGATACTCTCCGGCGATCTCGACGCACGTTTCGCTCTCCCGCTCAGGGACCAGTTTTTTGCCTTGAATCACCACCTCCAGCGCTTGCCCTGCCCCGCCCCAAGCCAGTAACCCAACAGTCAATAGAATTTGCGCGCGCATCTTGCTCCCGCTTCGTTTTGCTGCCGATGTTAAAACTATAGCATCGTCTTGACCGCCACGCGCTGAAAGTCAAGTCACGCCGGCCAGATCGTGGCGTCTCCGCCTTTCAAGAGCACGTTCCAGTAGTACCAGGGCAGGAAATACTTCTTGAAATAATACATGCTCCGGCGCTCCTTGCTCTGATCGATGGGAAAGGTCTCCTTAGGCTGCAGGTTGTAGTCGAATTCGGCCAACACCAATTTGCCGTAGCCGGTGATGAGGGGGCAGGAGGCATAGCCGTCGTAGGCCGAGATCCCCCGACCACCTGCCAGCTCGGTCAAAAGATTGCTGACCACGACGTAGGTCTGGGCGCGGCAGGCCGCGGCGGTCTTGGAGTTGGGCGTATTGGTGCAATCGCCCAAGCCATAGACGTTTTGGTATTTGGGGTGGCGTAAGGTGTGTTTGTCCACGTTCATCCAGCCGGCTTCATCGGCCAACGGACTGGACCTCAAGCAGGCCGGGGGACGCATGGGAGGGGTGACGTGGAGGAAATCGAAGGCGTGGCTTTGGCGGTCACCCGTGGCGATGTGCTCGAACACCGCCTGTTTGTTATCGACATCGATGGCTACGAGGTGGTGCTGGAAATGGGTCTCGATCGCCTTGCGCTTTAAGACCTCGTTCAAGGTCTTGGCGTAGCGCTTGACCGGGAAAATGCTCGGGGCCGCCGAGAAGAACAGGAGCTTGGTTTTGCCCCGCACATTGCGCTTGCGCCAGGCGTCGTCGGCCAGATAAGCGATCTTCTGCGCCGCTCCCGGGCATTTGAACGGCGGTTTGGGTTGGGTGAAGATCGCCGTTCCCCCGGAAAACCCCTTGATCGCTTCCCATACTTTAGGCGCCAAGTCGTAATCGTAGATCGACACCGCCAGGTTGCGTTGCAGGGCTTCCTCAAGACCTGGGATTTGCTCCCAGGCGATCTCTATCCCTGCCGCCACCACCAGATACTCGTAACGGATCTGCTTGCCGGAAGCGGTCGTGAGCGTATTGGCGTCGGGATCGAAGTGCGCTACCGCGTCCTGGATCCAAGCCACCCCTTGCGGGATCACCGCTTTCATCGGCCGCCAGGTGGCTTTGGGCTTCATCTCTCCGCCGCCAACCAAGGTCCAGCCGGGTTGGTAATAATGCACGTCCTTGGGCTCTAAGATGGCTATATCCAAGGCGCCGGATTCCTCGAGCTTTTTTAGGTGAGAAGCTACGGCGATGCCGGCTGTGCCCCCGCCGACGATGACGACCTTGTGGGAAATTGTCTCTGCCATGCGCGACCTCCTCTATCTAGTTAGTTAAGTTTCACCGCGTCCAAGGCTCATTCCTTGACCGGGCGTTTGTCTAGTTTACGCTGCAAAGTCCGACGGTGCATCCCCAGCGCTCGCGCCGCGGCGGAGATGTTGCCGTGGTGCTCAAGCAGCACTTTCTGCAAGTACTCCCACTCCATCCTGCGGGCGGACAAAGGCTTGTCTTTGATCGCTACCCCGACGTCGCCTTCCTCCTTATGAAAGGCGGCGACGATCTCATCCGCATCGGCCGGTTTAGTCAAATAGTGTACCGCGCCTAACTTTACCGCTTCTACCGCGGTCGCAATGCTGGCGTAACCGGTCAAGACCACAATGCGCGTGTTGGCATCGAGCTCTTTAAGTTTCTTGATCAGGACCAATCCCGAATCGTGACCGATGCGCAGATCGATCACGGCGTACTCAGGAGTCAGCCGAGCTGCCTGAGCCAGCCCCTCTTCTACGGTCTGGGCCACGAAGACCTCAAAGCCGCGTTTTACCAAGGCCTTTTGCAATACCTCGCCAAAGGTCAAATCGTCGTCTACTAAAAGCAGTCTGGGGCGATCACTCATACGCGGACTGGGCTAATAAAGGTAAAGTAATCTGCGTTCGGGTTCCGCCTTCAGGAAGGGCTTCCATCGCGATCGCTCCGCCCATACGCTCGACGGTAGCATACGCCAAAAATAAGCCGACCCCCAGCCCTTGCTTGCTGGATACGACAGGACGCTTGCCCAATGCGTCGGTCAATGCCGGGCTGATTCCAGGGCCGCGATCGACGATCACAAGCTCGAGCCGAAATGAATTCCAGCGGGCGTGCAGCTCCACTTCCGGGGAGACATCGGCGGCGTTGTTGAGGATGTTGATCAGGGCGTGACTTAAGGTGCGCTCGGCAACGATTTTGGCGCCCTCATCGGCTTCGCCAACTTGAAACTTCAACCTCGTTCCCGGCCGCTGCTGGCGCCATTGCTGGACCAACTTTTCCAGGTAACGGCGCACCTCTTCCGGATGACCCGATTCGGCGCGCACCTGTCCTGCAGAAGCCGACATCACCGCCAAAGCGTTCTTGCAACGCTCGATCTGATCTTTGCAAATCAGCAAGCGCTGGCGCAATTCCTCGTGCTCACGGTCAGAATAATCTTCTAGCAATTCTTGGACAAGAATGGCCATCGTCCCCAGAGGGGTGCCCATTTCATGCGCAGCGCCTGCGGCCAAGGTCCCCAACGCCACCACGCGCTCATCGCGCAACGCCTGCTCGCGCACCTCGGCCAATTTGCGCTCGCGCTCCCGCAAGGTATTGGCCATCTCGACCACGAAATAAGCCACTAATCCCGCACTGAAGACAAACCCCGCCCAGGTTCCAAACGCGTGCAACTCGAAGCGGTGGCGCTGTTCGAGCATCTCCGCAGGCAAGCGGTTGGTTTGGATCACTTGGGCAACCGGAAGGGGGGGCAAAGGATGGTAATAAAAAATCAGCAAGGTGTAGCCGCCGCAGGCGAGCAGCATCATATACCAGGTATAACGTTGGGGCAGGACGGTCGCCGTAATAATCAACGGCAACAATAAAAACCACGCCATCGGATTGGTCGCCCCGCCGGCAAAATACAACAAGCCAGTGATGCTCAAAGCATCCAAACCCAAGTGAAGAAACAACTCCAACTCAGTCACCGGGCGCAGATCTTGAAGCCTAAGCCAAGTCAGGCAATTGACCGCCAACATCGTGGCGATGATTCCCCACAAAGGTCCGGTGGGCAACGCCACGCCAAGATCGTAAACCGCAATCACGACGATCACCGCCGCGGCAGTGATCAAAAGATTCCGCAGCACGAACAGCCAATGCAAATTGGCGCGGGCGGCATCGGCAGAATCCACCGGAGCGCGCAGCATAAAAATCACTCTATGCGACAATTTGCCGCATTCCAAAGTTTGCTGAATTTGCTATCGTAGTTTTTAGGTAATGGCAATTACCTCGATTTCCTCCTCTTTCGCTTGGCAGGGAGAGTAAGTCCCCTGCCATTTTTCTTTTAAACCAAAATGCGACAATTTGTCGCATTCCAATCGATCTTAAGCCTTGCTATCCTAAAATCGAGGTTTGGCGATGCCGAACCGCGATTGCATGACAGTAGTGCGATTTTCCTCCTCTTTGACAGCAGGGTTTTTACCCTGCTTTTTTATTCCTTTTCCAACTGGCCACCGATGGCTTTGATCCCGGCCTCGGCGCAAGCCACATCCCATAGGACTCCCGGCGCGCCGCCTACGCCGATGCCTCCAACCACCTGGCCATCGATGCGAATCGGCAGCCCCCCGCCTAAGATCAAGATGATCTCGTTCATATCGCGCAAGGCCTGAATCTCCGGATCCTTAGCAACCATCCTCGCTAACTCGTGAGTCGGCTTGCCTAAGCTCAAAGCGGTATACGCCTTGCGGCGACTGCTGTCGGCCGTATGCGGACCGGCCTTGGGACTGCGCAGCAACGCTAAAAGATGGCCGCCTGCATCGACCACGGCGGCACTCACAGCGTAGCCTTTGCCTTGACAGTCGGCAACGGCCGCTTGAGCCGCTTGCAGCGCAGACTCCAGAGACAATGTGCGGATCGAGACGGCTTCCAAGGCATCGGCGCCACTGGCTAGAATCCATAACCCGATCAAACCAAACCGTGCTTTTCCCATCCTCTACCTCCCTCAAGCCTAAACTTGGGACCATGCGCGCGCCAAAGCCTCGATCAAAAGGATCGCAGCGCCGCGGGGAGAGCCCGCATAGGCTAAAACCCCATCGAGGTGGCCACGCATCACTATGATACCTTGTTCAGGCTGAGTTCTCACTTGCTCTAAGACCGCCCAAGCCAGAGCGGGCGTCCCATAAGAAGCAGCAGCCGAAGTTTGCTTGCAACCCAAGCGCTCCCCAAGATGCCAGATCTCTGGACAATGCCCGTGTACGACTGCCCCAACTCCAGGAGCCGCCTGGTAAACAGCGGCGTGGGTCAAGGCCTCCGAGGATGGGGGATAACGTCCCCGCGCAACGACCCGATTGGCCGCAAGATCGGCCTTTTCCACCAGACAATAATGTTCAGGTCCTAGATGCTCCAAACCACCGGTCTGGGTGGCAGAAATGATAAACTTATCTCCTGCCAGACGTTGACTGACGTTGCCATAAGCCAGCCCCTGGTAGCGGTTTGGGTCCAGACCGATCAAGCGCAGATGAAACAAAATCCGCCGCCAAGCCTCTAAGGTTGGGCAATCCTCCCAACGGGGAGGCTCATCCAAAATAAACTGCAAACGGTATTTAACTGCGCCTTCGCTCTCAACCATCGCTTATCCTTTAAGAACTTGACTGTTGTACGAAATTGGCTAAGCTAGCACCCTGCCCAAAGCACGGCTTTGGTCCTATAATCTCGATACTCCCAAGGCGTTGACAAGAAGGTGTTTTTGCGAATGTGGCGGAATTGGTAGACGCGCTGGATTTAGGTTCCAGTGGGGCAACCCGTGAGAGTTCGAGTCTCTCCATTCGCACCAACTCTTGAGTCCGCCCGCCGGTTGACCCAACCTAAAACCCGTAGTAACCGTTGATACTTACCCAGTCCGCACGAGGTAAAAACGCATGCAGATTTCTGTTGAAACCACCTCTGCTATCGGCCGCAAAATGACCGTCCAGATCCCAGAGGAAGAAATCCAGTCTGAGGTCGCCACCCGTTTAAAGTCTCTGGCGCAACGGGTGAAAGTAGCCGGCTTCCGGCCAGGCAAAGTGCCTGCGCACATCGTGCGTCAGCGCTTTGGCAAGCAGGTCCGCGAAGAGGTCATCTACGACTTGATCGGTTCAAGCTTTAACGCCGCGCTCAAAGAGCACGCCCTGCGCCCGGCGGGCGAACCCAAAATCATTCCCCAGGAAACCCAAGAAGGTTTCGCCTTCGAAGCGCAATTTGAAGTCTATCCGGAAATCGAGCTGGTTTCCTTAGACACTTTGGAAATCCGCAAACCGGTTTGCCAAATCACCGAGGCGGATTTGGAAAACATGCTCGAACGCCTACGGGAACAGAAGAAAACCTGGCGCGCGGTAGAGCGAGGGAGCGCAACCGGCGATCGGATCACTCTAACTTTTGAGGCATTCCAAGGAGATCAGCCGATTGCGGAAGGCAAGGTAGAGCACTTCCAAATTGAACTCGGCGCTGGCCAGATGATTCCTGGCTTTGAAGAGAAATTGTTGGGCAGCAAACCCGGGGATCACTTGGAATTTGAGCTGACTTTCCCGGAAGACTACCACGCCGAAAACCTTGCTGGGAAAACCGTGCGGTTTGAGGTGGACGTAGAACAGGTCGAAGAGTTTGAGCTGCCCCAGATCGATGCGGAGTTCGTCAAAGGGTACGGGATAGAGAGCGGCGACGTGGAAGAATTCCGCCGCGAAGTCTTAGCCAATATGGAGCGTCAGCTGAAAAGCGCGCTCAAAGAGGAGATCAAAACGCGCGTGTTCGCTGCCCTGAGCGAGCGCCATTCGATCCCGGTGCCTGAAGCCCTGCTCAAACAGGAAATTCAGCGTATGCTCGCGCCTTTTGCTAAGGCGTTGAAACAAGAGCCTAAGCTTTTGAACCAATTGCCTTTGGACGGCATCAAAGAAAGTGCGAGGAAACGGGTTAGTTTGAGCCTACTCTTAGCAGAAATCGTTAAGGTTAACCAGTTTAAACCGGATCCTGACCGCGTCCGCCAGGCAATCGAAGAGTTGGCCGAAAACTATGAAGAGCCTGAAAAAGTCGTCCGCTGGTATTACGCTCATCCCGAACAGTTGGCTCAAATCGAAAACCTGGTGTTAGAAGATCAGGTTGTGGATTGGATCTTGACGCAAGCGAAAGTTACCGAAGAGCCCGTGGCTTTCGGAGAACTGATGAATAAGCAACAGCGCCGGACAGGAGCATGAACAAATCGTTTGAGATCTACAATCAGCTGGTCCCCATCGTCATCGAGCAGACCCCGCGCGGCGAGCGCGCTTTTGACATCTATTCGCGCCTGCTCAAGGAACGAGTCATCTTCCTGGTAGGACCGGTCGAAGACCACACGGCTAACCTGATTGTGGCCCAGCTGCTGTTTTTAGAATCGGAAAACCCCGATAAAGATATTCACCTGTATATCAATTCTCCAGGTGGGATCGTAACCGCAGGGTTGGCCATCTACGACACCATGCAATTCATCAAACCCGATGTCAGCACCGTGTGCATCGGCCAAGCCGCCAGCATGGGAGCCCTATTACTGGCCGGCGGCGCGCCCGGCAAACGCTACGCCCTGCCGCACTCGCGGGTGATGATCCACCAGCCTTTAGGAGGATTCCAGGGTCAGGCGAGCGACATCGATATTCATGCCCGGGAAATCTTGCAAACCCGCGACCGTCTCAACCGGATTTTAGCCAAACACACCGGTCAGCCGCTGGAAAAGATCCAACAGGACACCGACCGGGATTTTTTCATGAGCAGCAATGAAGCCTTGGAATACGGCATTATCGACAAGGTGCTCACAACTCGAGCCAAATCGCAAGCTGAAAGCTAGTTCCTTGGAAATTTGGCAATTTCTGGTTTCAAGGTTTATGCTGTAGAAAAAGGCCCCCGGCTGGTTGACAGTGCGTTTTAAGTTTTTCATTCAATGGCTGAGGTAGCTTATGAGCGACAGGCGCGGTAAAGATAGAGAGGGGAAGTTGCTGTACTGCTCTTTTTGCGGCAAGAGCCAGCACGAGGTCAAAAAACTGATCGCCGGCCCTTCGGTGTTCATTTGCGACGAGTGCGTGGACCTCTGCAACGACATCATCCGCGAGGAACTCCAAGACAACCAGACCAGTGGCGAGGATCGCTTGCCCAAGCCTAAAGAGATCAAGGAGGTTCTGGACGAATACGTCATCGGTCAAGAAGAAGCGAAAAAGATCCTCGCGGTTGCGGTATACAACCATTACAAGCGCATCCGCTCGCAATACAAAAAAAACGACGTGGAGCTGGCCAAGAGCAACATTCTGCTCATCGGCCCGACCGGCTCTGGCAAAACCCTCTTGGCCGAGACGCTGGCGCGCCTGCTCGACGTCCCTTTCACGATCGCCGACGCCACCACCTTGACCGAGGCCGGATACGTAGGAGAAGACGTCGAAAACATCATCCAGAAGCTGCTGCAAAAGTGCGATTACGACGTCGAAAAAGCCGAGACGGGAATCGTCTACATCGATGAAATCGACAAAATCTCGCGCAAATCCGAGAATCCTTCGATCACTCGCGACGTATCCGGCGAAGGGGTGCAACAGGCGCTGTTAAAGCTGATCGAAGGCACCATCGCCTCGGTTCCGCCGCAGGGCGGGCGCAAACACCCCCAACAGGAGTTTCTGCAGGTAAACACCGCCAATATCTTGTTCATTTGCGGCGGCGCGTTTGCCGGGTTGGAGAAAATCATTCGCCAACGCTTGGAGAAAGGGGGAATCGGTTTTGCCGCCGAAGTCAAAAGCAAAGAAGAGGCGCGCAACGTGGGTGAAATTCTGGCGGAGGTGGAAGCGGAAGACTTGATCCGTTACGGCTTGATCCCCGAGTTTGTTGGCCGGCTGCCGGTAATCGCCACGCTCGAGGAGCTGGACGAACAAGCCCTGATCCGGATCCTGACCGAGCCCAAAAACGCCTTGGTCAAACAATACAAGCGCTTGTTCGAGATGGAAGGTTGCGAATTGGAAATCCGCGAGGACGCTCTGCGCGCGATCGCAAAGAAAGCGATGGAGCGCAAAACCGGAGCGCGGGGGTTAAGGACCATCCTCGAACATATCTTACTCGACGTGATGTATGAACTTCCTTCGGCCGGCAATATCGTGAAAGTGGTGATCGACGAGAGCGTCGTCACCGGTGAGGCAAAACCTTATTTGATCTACGCAACTAGCGACAAACAACGTCTTTTGGCAGATTAAGCTTGTCTAAGCCAGGCAACCCTTGCCTGGCTTTTCTTCCAAAAAGCTTGAATTCCTTTCTAAATCGCCCATATTTAACAAGCCGCCTTCCATCCATCCTTGTAGGAAAAGCTATGGCCCTAGAAAAATTCGTCCCAGTCTTGCCGTTGCGCGATGTTGTGGTCTATCCACACATGGTTATCCCCCTGTTCGTGGGCCGGAAAAAGTCCATCGAAGCGCTCGATGCCGCGATGCGCGACAACAAACAGATCGTGCTCGTCGCCCAAAAGGACGCCGAACAAGACGACCCCGGCTTTAACGACATTTACCGCATAGGGACTCTAGCCACTATCTTGCAGTTGCTCAAGTTGCCCGACGGCACGGTCAAAGTTTTGGTCGAAGGCAATCAACGCAGTCGGATCGAAGAGCTTAAAGAAGCAAACGGCAGCCTAATCGCCCGTGCCATCCTTTTACCCGAGCAGCGCAGCTGCAGCGACCAAGAACTCGAAGTGTTGATGCGCACGGCGCTTAGCACTTTCGATCAGTACGTCAAACTCAACAAGCGCATTCCCCCGGAAGTCCTAAATTCTTTGAGCGGCATCGACGATCCCGGACGCCTGGCCGATACCATCGCCGCCCACATGACCCTCAAGCTGGAAGAAAAGCAGGCCGTGCTGGAAATGACAGACATCGCAGCTCGGCTAGAAAAGCTGATCCTGCTGATGGAGGGGGAGGTGGACATCCTCGAGCTAGAAAAGCGGATCCGTGCTCGGGTCAAGCAGCAGATGGAAAAAAATCAAAGGGAGTATTATCTCAACGAGCAAATGAAAGCGATCCAGAAGGAGCTGGGGGAACTGGAAGACGCGCCCAATGAAATCGAAGAACTCGCGCAAAAGATCGCTAAAGCCGGCCTGCCCAAGGAGGCCCGGGACAAAGCGCAGGCCGAGCTCAACAAACTGAAAATGATGCCGCCTATGTCGGCTGAAGCTACGGTCGTGCGAAACTACCTCGACTGGCTGGTCAACCTGCCCTGGAAGAAGCAGACCAAACTGCGCCACGATTTACGGGTGGCTCAGGAAATCCTGGACGCCGACCATTACGGTCTCGAACGGGTCAAAGAGCGGATCTTAGAATACTTAGCAGTGCAACAACGGGTGCAGAAAATAAAAGGTCCGATCTTGTGCTTGGTAGGTCCGCCGGGAGTCGGTAAGACGTCGCTGGGCCAGTCCATCGCCAAAGCCACCAACCGCAAATACGTGCGCATGGCTTTGGGAGGAATCCGCGATGAGGCGGAAATCCGCGGCCATCGCCGCACCTATATCGGCTCCATGCCCGGTAAAATCATCCAGAGTCTGGTCAAGGTCAAATCCCGCAATCCGGTCTTCATGTTGGACGAAATCGACAAGATGGCGATGGATTTTCGGGGCGATCCTGCTTCCGCTTTGTTGGAAGTCCTCGACCCCGAGCAAAACAAGGCTTTTAACGATCACTACCTAGAAGTCGATTTTGATCTGTCCGATGTGATGTTCATCGCCACCGCCAACACCTTAAACATCCCTCCGGCCTTGCTCGACCGAATGGAGGTGATCCGGCTGCCGGGCTACACCGAAGAAGAAAAGGTCAGCATCGCCAAACGCTATCTGATCCCCAAACAGATAAAAAACAACGGGTTAAAGGATACTGAAATCCGCATCAGCGAAGGCGCGATTCGGGAAATCATCCGGCGCTATACCCGTGAGGCCGGCGTGCGCAACCTAGAACGGGAAATCGCCAGCCTGTGTAGAAAGACCGTCAAGCGCCTCCAGAGCAAACCAAGCGCCAAAGCGGTCCAAATCACCTCACGCAGCCTCCTGAACTATCTTGGGGTTCCGCGCTTTCGCTATGGCCGCGCTGAAGAAACCAACCGGATCGGACAGGTCACCGGGCTTGCCTGGACCGAAGTCGGCGGTGAACTGCTCACTATCGAAGCGGTGGTCGTCGAAGGCAAGGGCAAACACATTTACACCGGAAAACTGGGCGAAGTTATGCAAGAGTCCATTCAGGCCGCGTTGACGGTGGTGCGCAGCCGGGCGGAGGTTTTAGGGATCGACCCAGATTTCTATCACACCAAAGACGTGCACATCCACGTTCCGGAAGGCGCCACGCCCAAAGATGGACCCAGCGCCGGCATCGGCATGTGTACCGCTTTGGTCTCGGCCCTGACCGGAATTCCGGTACGTTGCGACGTGGCTATGACCGGGGAGATCACGCTGCGTGGAGAGGTGCTGCCTATCGGGGGGTTAAAAGAGAAACTTTTGGCGGCCCTGCGCGGCAGCATTCGCACGGTGATCATCCCCGCGGAAAACGAAAAAGATCTATTAGAAATCCCAGCAAACGTTAAGCAAAACCTGGAGATCATCCCGGTACGCTGGATCGACCAGGTGTTCCAGCAGGCCTTGGAATATCAGCCTTGTCCTACCCTGCAGGTGAAACCTTCAAAGCCCATATCCACGGTGGAAGGAAAACCGCTCACTGCCCATTGACTGCCGTAAAAATCCAGAGAAGTCTAGGCGCCACGCGGCTTGACAGCGGTTTCACGGGGCTGCTATAAATGCGGCAGATTTGCACAGCGCACCGAGCGCACGTACAAATTGGGGTTTTAACAAAAATCTTAAGGGGGAATTGCATGAATAAAGCGGAACTAATCGACGCCATCGCCGACAAAGCGAACTTGACCAAGGCCGACGCAGCCCGAGCGCTCGATGCCTTCATCGACACCGTAACCCAGGCTCTAGGCGAGGGTAAAAACGTGACTTTGATCGGTTTTGGCACTTTCACCGTCAAGACGCGGCAGGAGCGGCAAGGTCGCAACCCGCGCACAGGTGAGCCGATGACGATCAAGGCGGCAAAAATTCCTGCATTCAAACCTGGCAAAACGCTTCGAGATACCGTACAATAATCTAACCCTTCGAACGGGGGTGCTTAGCTCAGGTGGGAGAGCGTCGCCCTTACAAGGCGAAGGTCGCAGGTTCAATCCCTGCAGCACCCACCAGTTAAACGGAGTGGTAGTTCAGTCGGTCAGAATACCGGCCTGTCACGCCGGGGGTCGCGGGTTCGAGTCCCGTCCACTCCGCCAATGCTTTAGAACCCCGCCGTGGCGGGGTTTTTCATGCCTGTCCCATTGGCATTGGAAACTTAAGTTATGCTGCAAACGATTCGCGACCGCGCCCAAGGAATCTTGGCCTGGATCATCTTGATCCTGATCACCGTCCCTTTTGCCTTATGGGGGATAGGAAACTATTTCGATACCGGCAGAGAAAAGCCCATCGCCACCGTCGGCAAGCGCGAGTTTTTCGAGCGCGATCTGCTTCGCCTCTACGAGCAACAATACGCCCGTCTTCTTGGTCAGGATTCTTACTCCGAAAAAGAATTAAAGCAACAAGCTTTAAACCAATTGATCGATGAAGAATTATTGCTTCAGGCGGCCATCGCTAAAAACTTAGTGGTCAGTGACAGCCAAGTGGCGCAATTCATCCGCAGCCTTCCCTTTCTCCAGACCGACGGCCGCTTCGATGAAGCAAAATATCAGCGCTTTCTTGCCGCCGAAGGCTTAAGCGCGGACCAGTTCATCGCCCAAGTCCAGAGATCTCTGCTATTAAATCAGCTCGCGCAAGCGGTTGTCGATTCCAGTTTCGTCAGCGAGCGCGAAGCTGAAACGTTTTACAAGCTTCAGAACCAACGCCGCAAAATCGAGTATTTGATCCTTCCCTTTCCTGAACTCGAGAAAATTCCTGTAAGCAACGAAGAAATCCAAGCTTATTACGACCAGCACCAAGACCGGTTTAAAACCCAAGAACAAGTTGCAGTCGAGTACCTAATTCTGTCCCGAGATACCCTCGCCCAAAGCATCGAACCCACCGAAGAGGAGCTGCGTCGCTATTACGCAGAGCAACAACAGGCATTTACCACGCCAGAACAACGCCATTTACGACATATCTTGGTAGCTGTTGCGCAAAATGCTTCTGCGGAAGAAAAATCTCAAGCTTTAGCTAAGGCTCAGGAAATCAAGAAGCGTTTGGAACAGGGTGAGGATTTTGCCGAACTGGCCAAACAATTTTCCGACGATCCCGGATCGAAGGCGCAAGGCGGCGACTTAGGTTTTGTCACAAAAGGGTTCTTAGAAAAAAACTTTGAAGAGGCGGCTTTTGCCTTGCCCAAAGGCGAAATTTCCGAGCCCGTATTGACCCCGTTTGGCTATCACCTTATCCAAGTCGTCGAAATCAAACCCGCCACCCCGCAACCGTTTGCGGCCGTAAAAGCGCAAATCCGCCAAGAGCTTCAGCGTCAGGAGGCAGAAGCGCGCCTGTATGAGTTGGCAGAAAAATTAGCCCAATTGGTCTATGAGAATCCCCACAGTCTAGAGCCGGCTGCCAGCGCTTTAGGGCTCACCATCCAATCCACCGGCCTGTTCACGCGAGATAAAGGGGAAGGCGTTGCCGCCGACCCTAAAGTCCGCGCTGCCGCCTTCAGTGAAGAGGTTCTGGCAGGAAACAACAGCGAGCCCATCGAGACAGGCGATGGCGCTTTGGTCGCCTTACGCATACGCCAGCATCTGCCGGCGCAGCAACGCCCTCTTGCTGAAGTCAGCACGGAGATCGCCGCTTTGCTTCGCAAGCAGAAGGCGCGCCAAATCGCGGAAATTCAAGCCAAAGAGTGGCTGGCCAAATTAAAAAGCGGCACCAAACTGGAAGAAATCGCCAAGCAGGTCAAGGCGACGGTCAAAACGGCCGAGCTTTCCCGCAATGCGCCGATCGCAGAGCTCGAAACCAGCACCGAGGCCATCTTCCAAGCGCCGCGTCCTCAAGCCGACAAACCGGTACCCTTGCGCATACCGCTGACCGACGATCGTCAGGTTCTGTGCCAAATCCTGACGGTGAGCGACGGCGATTATTCCGGCTTGCCCGCAGAGGAAAAACAGCGCTTCAAGGCCAACTTGGCGCACCTGTTTGGCTTGATGACTTTTAAAGAATACCTGGCCCAGCTACGCGCCAAAGCCAAGGTAAAAATCAACTGGCCGCTAGCCGAGTCCGAATAGCCTTCAGGGGCGAGCAAAAGGCGCTTGGGCCAACCAGGATTCAAGCGCGGCAACGCCAGACGCTTCCGTTAGATAGCGGCGCCACTTGCGCGCGACCGGTTGGCCATGGTACAGCCCCATAAGGTGTCTTGCCACCAGCGACCAACGCACGCCTTGTTGAAGCTGCGCTGCCACGTAAGGCACATAGGCTGCAAGCACTTGCTCCCGACTGGGGATGGGATGCGCGTCCTGATAAAACCAGGCGTCGGCATGGGCCAATAAATAGGGATTTTGGTACACCGCCCGGCCAATCATCACCCCATCGACCCATTGCAACTGCAGCCGGGCTTGTTCCAAGTCGGCAATACCGCCGTTGAGAATCACCGTGTACTGAGGAAAGTCGCGCTTTAAGCGATACACATAATCGTAACGCAGCGGTGGAACCACCCGGTTTTCTTTGGCTGACAAGCCTTTGAGCCAGGCTTTGCGAGCGTGGATAATAAAAATGCGACACCCGCCTTCGGCGACAATCGCCACAAACCTAGCCAGATCCTGATACCGATCCAACTCATCGACTCCAATTCGACACTTGACGCTCACCGGCAAACGAGTGCGCGCCTGCATGGCCGAAACGCACTCGGCGACGAGTTCTGGGGTTTTCATTAAACAAGCGCCAAAGCGCCCCCGCTGCACCCGGTCGCTGGGGCAACCGACATTGAGATTGATCCCATCATAACCTCGAGCTTCGGCGAGTTCTGCGCAGCGCCCCAGCTTCCCGGGATCGCTGCCCGCCAACTGAAGGATCAGCGGTTTTTCGCGCGGATCAAAGTCCACAATTCGATTCCCATTACGACTCAACAGCGCATCGCAGACGACCATTTCGGTATAAAGCTCGACCCGATGAGAAAGTAGGCGCAGCAAAAAACGAAAATGCCGATCGGTCCGATCCAGCATTGGAGCTATGGAAAGCGCCATCCCCTAAGACCTAGGATAAAATAAGTCTTTCTACGTACGACTGCAGCCATAAGATGAACACTCTGTCATGCGATATTAAAAAGCTGCTTAAAAAACTCGAAGTGCTCGACGACTATGATGTGGAGCGCCTAGTCATCGAGCATCTGCAAAAAAACCTCAACGCTTTAGACGAATTGCAGCAGTCTTATCAGCGTCATTATTTGGCCATCATCCAGACGCTGCTTCAACAATTGGCAATGCTCCCTGCATTTCGCCACGAGACGATCCAAAAGCGCGTGGCGTTTTTGGAAAAATTGCTCGCCCACTCACCGACCTTGAGCGATCTGGAAACCCTACACCAGGGGCTTCTCGAACTGCAGGGTCTGCTCAGTCCGCTGCCCCTTACACCGCCCGCGCAAATCATTGGCGACCTGCCTGTAGGTCCCCACCTTCCACCGCAGCTAAAATCGAGCCTTACTGAGGCCGCTTGCGACAAGATCCAAACCATTCAGCGAAACAACGAGCACTTTGCCAAAGCGGTGGAAAAAATCCTGGAGATAATCGAACAGCTCAAGTCGGGCACAGAGCTGGACTTAATCCAGCGGGATCTGCAAGAGCAGGCCCAACAGTTGCGGCACAGACAGCGCCTATTGGCGCTGCAACTGGCGCAACTCCAACAACAGCTAGCCAGCGCTCAGGCGCAAAACGCTCGCTTAACGCAAGAATTGCAACGCGCCCGCGCTTTAAGCCTGACCGACGAACTGACCGGCCTACCTAACCGGCGCGCATTTTTGCAGCGCGCAGAAGAGGAAATCGGCCGGGTACAACGCCATCCCTCCCCTTTGACTTTGGCGATCCTCGATCTCGACCATTTCAAACAGATCAACGACCGTTATGGCCATCCTATCGGCGATGCCGTGCTACGCGCCTACGCAGGGCACCTCCAGGCGGTGTTCCGCCGCCACGATTACGTGGCCCGTTTCGGGGGCGAAGAATTCATCCTCCTGCTCCCCGGTACGGACACGAGCGGAGCAATTCAAGCACTGGCCAAAATCTGCCAGCGAATTGCCGGCCAATCTATCCAAACCGAATCCAGCCCGGTGTCTTTGCCTACCTTTTCGGCTGGGGTCACAAGCTATCGCGCGCAAGAATCGCTCGCCGACTTCATCCAACGCGCCGACCAAGCGCTCTATCGCGCCAAACAGGCCGGGCGCAATCGGATCGAAACGCTCGATTAAGGCCGGCGGGGCGATGGGAGTTGGCTCGAAAGCTGAGTCACGTCCGCGCGCAGACGTTTAAGTTGGATGCTGTAGCGGAAAAAATAACCGCCGACAGCCACGAGGATCGCGGCCAATGCCCCAAAAGACAAATAAACTAAAGTCTCCAAGCGGCTAAAACGTTCCAAGAGGAGAAGATCGGGGCCTTTAGCTATTCCCGTTTGGCCAACTGGAGGCGCAGGACTTGAGCTGCCTTGGGCGAGCAGCCAGCCGATGTCTTCCTTAATCGATTGAATCAACTCCAGATCCTTAAACCCTCCGGCTTGTCCCGTCCGGATCCGTTCCTCCAACGTCTCCAGTTTCAAGGCCAAAGAGTCTCCTAGGGTCCTGCTCAGATGCTGCTGCAGGCGGACGAGCTCCTGGCTGAGCTGCTCGACTTGAGCGCCTTCGACACCGCTACCGGCTTGAGCTTGGCTTTGTGGGACCTGGCCTTTAGATCGCCACTCTTGAGCCCAAAACGATTTGTTAAAATACCAAAGCCCTACCAACCACAACAGCAAAAACACTGTCAATCCCGCCAGCACGCGCCGGACGAACCGGTGTTGCGCCTCAATTTCCAAGCGCGCGAGGAATAAAGCGTCCGGCTGCTTGGCAGGTTCGGCTTGGCCAGTAGGCTTTACAAGTAGCTGCTCCATCTCAGCACCGTTTCGTCAGACTTGCCCCTCTACTTCAGCCCCGGGCTTGCACCATCAAGCGCTTCATCTCCCGCACCGCCTCGGTCAAGCCGGTGAACACCGCGCGGGCGACGATCGCATGGCCGATATTGAGCTCGGTGATTTCGGGTATGCGGGCGATAGCTTGCACGTTGTGATAGTGGATCCCATGACCGGCATGAACCTGCAGCCCCAAACGCGCTCCTAAGGCCGCCGCTGCCTGAAGCTTGGCCAGCTCCCTCTGCTGCTCGCTGCCGCCGGCCTCGGCGTAGCGCCCGGTGTGCAGTTCGATCACCGGCGCCCCGGCGCGATGCGCGGCTTCGACTTGGGCCTCTTCTGGATCGATAAACAGCGACACTTGAATGCCCAAGGCGCTCAGCCTTCGACACGCATCGCGTACCCGTTCGAACCGGCCGATTACGTCGAGCCCCCCTTCGGTAGTCAACTCCTCGCGCTCTTCTGGAACCAAGCAGCACGCGTGCGGGCGAATCTCGGCGGCCAAGGCGAGCATTTCCTCAGTGATCGCCATTTCTAAATTCAGGCGCGTGTGAATCAACTGCCGCAGCAAGCGGACGTCGCGGTCCTGGATGTGACGGCGGTCCTCGCGCAGATGCGCGGTAATACCGTCGGCGCCCGCCTGTTCGGCTAATAAAGCCGCCTGCACTGGCTCCGGGAAAGAAGTCCTGCGCACTTGGCGCAGCGTCGCGATGTGGTCGATGTTAACGCCTAACAAGATCGGTCTAGCCATGGGTCTTTGTCACTCCTACGAAACAGCCTGCGGCTTGCTAAAACCTTCCCCTCCAGTCGATAATCGAGCAGCTGACGCAAAAGCCGCTTGGCTTCCCGCCGCTTAAGCGGCGAATCCAGACGTTCTTGCTGGAGGGCAAGCAAAGTCTGGCCGTGTAACCACCCGTGCGGGTCCAAAACTGGGCCGCGCTCAGGGTCATAACGGTAACGGGCCTGCGGATCGATCGCCGTTCCATATTCTACCTCATGATCCAAAATCAAGCCGTAACCGATCTCTGCCAGGAAACGGACCTCAAAGCGCCTCAGACTTCCCTCCAGATCACCCAAGCGCGCCAGTTCGGATAAAGTGCGAAGATATTCAAAATACAGCTTTGGGTGAGGATCTTGCCGCTGCAGCAAGCGGCAAAGCAATTCGTTGAGGTAAAACCCACAGTAAAGAGCCGTGCCGGTCAATGAAAACGCAGGCTGATGGGCCTCGACCGCAGTCAGGGTTTTAAGATCGCCGTTGCCGCGCCAGTCGAGCAAAAGCGGCTGAAAGGGCCGCAGCATGCCGTCTTTCCCCCCCTTGGCGCGCCGCATCCCTTTGGCGAGCAAGGCAACCTTCCCCAGGTCCAAAGTGAAGGCTTCCAGCCACAGGCTGGTTTCGCGCCAGGGGCGGCGGTGCAGGATCAAACCTTCGTGCCAGGGCATGGATCAATCGGCATAGCCCAATTGTTTGAGCAAGCGCTCGTCGTCCGACCAGCCCGGTTTGACTTTGACCCAAAGATTTAAATAGACCCGGCGACCGAGCCATTCCTCCAGCTCCAGACGCGCCTTTTGCCCGGCTTTTTTGAGCACTTCCCCTTGCCTGCCGATAACGATCCGCTTTTGCCCTTCGCGTTCCACCCAAATGACGGCGTAGATGCGGACAAGATCCGGCGCTTCTTGGAAGGCCTCGATCTCCACCGTCAGCTGATAGGGAACTTCATCGCCCAGATAATAAAACAACTTCTCGCGCACGATCTCCGCAGCGAAAAACCGCTGCGGCTTATCGGTGAGTTGATCCGCAGGAAAGAGCGGCGGCCCTTCGGGAAGATGCTCGAAGATGGCTTGCTCCAAGCGGTCCAGGTTAATACCTTCAAGGCCTGAAATGGGAACGATGGCGGCAAACGGATAGCGCGCGCTGGCCTCGGCGATTAAAGGCAACAAAAGCTTCTTGTCTTGAACCCGATCGACTTTGTTGATCGCCAAGATCGTTGGAACTTCGGCGGCCTTGAGTTTCTCCGCGACCAAGCAATCGTCGCTGCGAAAGCCTTTGCCGTCGATCAACCACACCGCCACGTCCACGCCTGTTAAAGCGCTGCCGGCAGCCTTGTTTAAATATCGGTTCAAAGCGCGCGAAGCCGCCTGATGGATACCTGGGGTATCTAGATAAAGAATCTGCGCTTGATCGGTGGTTTTGATTCCCAAAATATTGTGCCGCGTGGTCTGAGGGCGGCGCGAAACGATGCTGAGCTTCTGCCCAAGCAGCCGGTTGAGCAACGTCGACTTGCCCACGTTGGGGCGGCCAATCAGAGCGACGTAACCGGTTTTCACAAGCTCTTGCCAAAGGTCAAAGACAACTTCGCCAACGCCGCTTCCGCCGCTTCCTGTTCGGCGCGCTTGCGCGATGGACCTTTACCTAGGCTGGCCTCAGGCAAAAGATCCACATAACACGCCACTTCAAACGTCTGCGCGTGCGGCGCACCGTGTTGGGCGATCAACTCGTACCGCGGTAAGGAACGGCTACGCGCTTGGACGAACTCTTGCAGACGGGTTTTGGGATCCTTACAAACCCCTGCATCCAACGCCGCCAACCTAGCCTCAAATAGGTCCAAGACCCACCGCCGGCACGTTTCCATTCCTTGGTCCTCGAACAAGGCACCGACGATCGCCTCGAACGCATCGGACAAAATGGAATCTCGGCGAAACCCGCCGCTTTTTAACTCCCCGGGTCCTAAAATGAGCCAGTCTCCAAGCTGCAATTTTTGCGCGATCTCAGCCAGAGCCGTCTGATTGACCAGCATGGCGCGCATCCGGCTCAATTCCCCCTCTCGGGCGCGAGGGAAACGGCGAAACAACTCCTGGGCGATAATAAATCCAAGCGCTGCGTCCCCTAAGAATTCCAGTCGCTCGTTGTTGCGCCCGCCGGCGCTGCGGTGGGTGAGCGCCTCCTTGAGTAACTCCAGGCGGCGCAACTCAAACCCGAGCTGAACGCACAGCAATTGTAAATTTTTCTCACTCCCCGCGCGCTTCGATTTTGTCATCGAAATAAACGATCACGTTCAAGTTGCCAAAAAGCGGCTTTTCCACCGCGTAGTTCACTTCTACGCGGGTAATCCCCCCTTGTTTGACCACCCGGATGTGTTCCGGACGCACGTTCTCGACCATATTAATATCCAAACGCTTGAGCAGAAGATTGCGAATTTCGTGCGCGGACTGTCCGGCCAACTCCGGGGTCCTTTTAAGCGACTCCAAAGAGCTTAGGACTTTGAAATGTTCCAGATAGATCGGCAAAATTTTCAACGTCAACAAAGCAAAAAAACCGATCAGGCCGAGGACCAGCAGCGTCCCTAATAAAGTCATCCCGCCTTGCCGCTTAAGCCCCATAAGTCGCCTCATTCCAGCAAGGTTCCAACGCGCTCGAACACAACGCCTGGATGGCTAGGCTCCCAGTGCATCCAGATCAAAAACGCCTTGCCCACCAGATTGCCTTCCGGAACCGGCCCCCAGTAGCGGCTGTCGTTGCTGTTGTCACGGTTGTCGCCCATGACAAAATAATGCCCTTTGGGGACGATAAACTCGCCTTCCACCGAAGGTTGGCCTTCCATGATCAAAATCCGATGCCGGACCTTTCCCAGTTCTTCTTCGTACATCATCGCGCCGTTATAGCGCTGGTTCTGGCCGACCCCCAAATAGGGACCCAAAGGCTTAAGCGGTACCGGATCGCCGTTGATGTACAGCCTTTTATGATAATAAGCGATGCGATCTCCCGGCAGGCCGACGATGCGTTTGATATAGTCCACCGACGGATCGTTCGGATAGCGAAAGACGACGATGTCCCCCCGTTTCGGTTCGCGAACGTCCAGTATTTTAGTGTGGATGACCGGTAGGCGAATGCCGTAGAGAAATTTGTTGACCAGGATGAAGTCCCCTACCAATAAAGACGGCATCATCGACCCAGAAGGGATTCGAAACGGCTCCACCAAAAATGAGCGCAACAAGAGCACGATAAATAAGATAGGAAAAAAAGAATGGGCGTATTCGACCACCAGCGGCTCTTTTACCGCTCCAGCCTTGCGGGACCACAGCCGCCAACCGCCCCAAATCCCCCCTGATAGCAAAGTACCGAGCAAAAGCACAAACTCAAAGTCAAAATCCATACGGTGATCCTTCTTATCCCGATTCCTGACCCACCCTGAGCACAGCCAGGAAAGCCTCCTGGGGAATTTCCACCTTGCCGATCTGTTTCATGCGCTTTTTACCCGCCTTCTGTTTCTCCAGCAATTTCTTTTTGCGGGTAACGTCCCCACCGTAACACTTGGCAGTCACGTTCTTACGCAGCGCTTTGACCGTGGAACGAGCGATGATCTTAGCTCCGACCGCCGCTTGAATCGCCACCTCGAACATCTGCCTGGGAATCAACTCCCGCATTTTTTCCACCAACTCCCGGCCACGCGTTTCAAGCCGGTCTTTGTGCACGATCAACGACAGGGCATCCACCCGCTCGCCGTTGATGAGGATGTCGAGTTTGACCATGGGGGCTGCCTGGAAACGCTTGAATTCGTAGTCAAAGGAGGCAAAGCCACGGCTAACCGATTTAAGCCGATCGAAGAAATCGAGCACCACTTCGCTAAGCGGCAATTCAAAAGTCAAAGCGGCCTGACTGCCCAAAAATTGCAGGTTTTTCTGTACTCCCCGCTTTTCTATGCACAAGCCAATGACCGCGCCTAAGTATTCCTGCGGGACCAAAATATTGGCTTCGATGATCGGTTCGCGGATCTCCTCGATCTGATTGGGCGGCGGCAGCTTGGCGGGATTGTCCACTGCAAGCGTTTCTCCTTTGGTCGTCACGACCTCGTACACTACGGTCGGAGCGGTGGAGATCAAATTCAATTCGTACTCGCGCTCGAGCCGTTCCTGCACGATCTCCATGTGGAGCATCCCGAGGAAGCCACAGCGAAAACCAAACCCTAACGCCTTGGAGGTTTCCGGTTCGAACTGCAACGCCGCATCGTTTAAGCGCAGTTTGTACAAGGCCTCGCGTAGATTTTCGTAATCCTCAGAACTGACCGGATAAAGACCGGCAAACACCTTGGGCTGGACTTTCTGGAACCCCGGCAAGGGTCGAGCGCAGGGACGATCGGCGGAAGTGATGGTATCGCCCACCGGGGCCCCGAAGATGTCCTTGATTCCAGCCACCACGAATCCGACTTCCCCAGCGCGCAGCGCCTCCCTCGTCTGGCGTTTGGGAGTAAACACGCCGACCTCATCGACTTGATAAATCTTGCCGGTAGACATCACAGCGATGCGCTGGCGTTTAGACAAGGTGCCATTGACCACGCGCACCAGCGAAACCACGCCCAGATAGTTGTCAAACCAGGAATCGATGATCAGGGCCTGCAGGGGAGCGTCCACATCCCCGGTCGGCGGCGGGATCTTAGCGATGATCTGCTCCAGCACCTGCTTTACCCCAAAGCCGGTCTTGGCGCTGATCTCTAGGGCTTCGTCGGCCGGGATGCCGATGATCTCCTCGATCTCGCGCTTGACCCGCTGCGGATTGGCGGCAGGCAAATCGATTTTATTCAGCACCGGCACCACCTCTAACCCTTGCTCGATCGCGGTATAGCAGTTGGCGACGGTCTGGGCCTCTACCCCCTGGGCGGCGTCCACCACCAAAAGCGCCCCTTCGCACGCGGCCAAGGAGCGCGAGACTTCATAAGAGAAATCCACATGGCCTGGGGTATCGATGAAATTGAGCTGATAGGTTTCCCCGTCCTCAGCCACATAGTTCAGCGTCACGCTCTGGGCTTTGATGGTGATTCCCCGCTCGCGCTCGATCTCCATCGAATCGAGCACCTGCTCGCTCATCTCCCGATCCTCAAGACCGCCGCACAGTTGGATGAACCGGTCGGCCAAGGTCGATTTGCCATGGTCGATGTGGGCGATGATGGAAAAGTTGCGAATACGGCTTAAAGGCGTCACGGTCACTTCGATTTCGTCCTAAGACCTATCGAGCTTTAAAAGCCAAATATAAAGAATCTTCTCCCCGTTTGACTAAGACCGCCACCGGTTTGTCTTTGGGCAAGCGGGCTAATTGCCGCTCAAGGTCTGCCGCATCCCGAATCGGCACGGTGCCTAAGCGCAACAGCAGATCGCCCGCACGTATTCCGGCCTCGCTTGCAGGTCCCGCCAAGACCCGGCGCACGACCACGCCTTGCTCGACCTGAAAGCGGGCGCGCTCTTCTGCAGAAGGGTTGGCGACCAGCAAACCCAAAGCTTGGATTTTGACCGCATCCTCTTCCACCTGCGCGACCGCCGATTCCTCGGTTTTTTCTGGAAGCTCACCGATCTTCACCAGCAGCGGCAACGTGCGCCCCTCCCGCAGCACTTTAATCGGCACCGATTTGCTTACCGGGGTGACGCCCACCAAAGGCGGCAGCATCGCGGAGGTCTCGATCGGCTGACCGTCGTATTCCACGATGACATCGCCTACCTGCAGGCCCGCTTGCGCCGCCGGACTGTTTGGCAACACTTGTGCGATCAAGGCCCCATACGGGCGGCTCATCTTAAAGGATTCGGCCAGCTCGCGGGTCAGGTCTTGAATCTGCACCCCAAGCCAACCGCGAATCACTTTGCCTTGGGTCTTGAGCTGATTGATCACCTCCAGGGCGATATCGATTGGGATCGCAAACGACAGCCCCATAAATCCCCCGGTGCGGCTGTAGATCTGAGAATTGACCCCAACCACCTCGCCCGCTAGGTTAAACAAGGGCCCCCCAGAATTGCCCGGATTGATCGCCACGTCGGTCTGGATGAACGGCACGTAGTTGTCGCCCGGAAGGCTCCTGCCCTTGGCGCTGACGATACCTGCGGTGACCGAATGGTCAAATCCAAACGGCGAGCCAATCGCCACCACCCACTCGCCTACTTTCAAGTTATTCGCCGATCCGATTCGGACTGCCGGCAAATCTTGCGCTTCTACCTTCAACAGCGCCAAATCGCTTTTGGCGTCTGAACCCACGAGCTTGGCAACAAACTCACGCCGATCCTGCAGCCGCACGATGATCTCGGCCGCGTTTTTTACTACATGATGATTGGTGACGATATAACCGTCTGCAGAAACGATAAAGCCAGACCCCAACGAACGCGTTTCCTGGGGCACGCCCTGCTGACCGAAAAAGTGCTTGAGCAAATCCTCCAGCGGCGAACCCTCAGGAATCTCCATCCCTTCCGGAAGCTGGGGCATGTCTTCCGGCTCGAGCTTCTTGGCGGTGCTGATGTTGACTACCGCTTGGCTTGTTTGCTCCACCAGGCCGGTAAAATCCGGCAAGCCCTCGGCAAGCGCGCACCCGCTTAGCAGCCACAGCCAGAGCCATCCCATTAATCTATAACCATTGCGTCTCATCGGTCCGCGTCTTAAGTTCAATTACAAGCAAACCAAAGCGGGCCGCAGCCCGCCGCTCATCTCGAAAATCTTTAGCAGTATCTCAAATGAATCTTATGGGAGTTTAGGATCGGCCTGACGCACCCCATCGCCGATCAAGCGAACGGTTTCAGGCGGCACATCCCCCAACACCGTCACCAAATAGCCATCGATAAGGCGATTATAGACGTTGACGGCGCCCACCCGCCGATGGGCCGATTCTAATTGCGAATTTTCATCTTGGCGTTTGATGTAGACCGACACCGAAGCCAGCCCATCGGTAATGAGGATATGGTCTACAGGAGATGAACTCGCAGGGTCTTGATGGCGGCTGCGTTTGACTTCGACGAACCCTTGCGGCAGCTGGCTCAGCTGCCAATGCCGATCGGCCGGAACGTCCATACGGTCGAGCACTTTCCAGGATTCGGTCCCGGTATGCGACTTGGATTCTTTCCTTGCCTGTTTGTCGACGTAGCCCAAGACCAGCTCGGTGACGACAAACGCCTCGAGCACGTTATCTTCCGCGTCCACGACCTCGAGCTGAAGCGGCAGCTTGCTTTCCTCATCGATCCAGACGCGACGGCCATAGCGGTAAGCATCCACGGGCTCAATGAGGATTTCTCGCGCGGAGCGCTCCGCCACCTGCCCTTTGCGTCCCAGCGCGAGGCGGTAGAATTTAGCCTCCCCCAGCCACTGCGTAGACCACTCCCCGAGCAAAGAAGCCGGGGAGAAATCTTGCGATTCAACCACTACGGTACGCCGTTCCGGGAAGTAACAGGTTACCTTGTTCGCCTCCCGCACGACCTCCCGTAGCGGATCGTTAAGAGCCTGCAGACGCTCGCGCACGACGCCGTCTTTGACGTTATGCACCAGCCGCAGGGTTTGGATCCGATTGTCCCGGCTGTAAGCGAGCGTGGCACGGTAGTCAAGACGCTGCATAGACTCGACCATGGCGCGCAACCACTCGGCAGGATCTTGGCGTTCGGCTTCCACCGCCAACGCCCACCCGCCCCAGCAGGCAAACAACCAGACTAACGCCAAACGCGCTTTAGACCCCATGCTACTGCCCGCCATGGCTGACGATGCGAGCATAGCCAAGCACATGTTGGGGTCCGGTCAAATAAAGGCTGTCTTCGCTGTGAACCAGCAGATAATAATCTTCCAAGGAAGAGCCCGCGGGACGGTTCGGCCTTTTCTCGCCAAATCGCAGCGCAGAACCTGCGTCCGCAAGCTGAGGCGTAA
This sequence comes from Methylothermus subterraneus, assembly GCF_054656915.1. Lineage (NCBI taxonomy): Bacteria > Pseudomonadati > Pseudomonadota > Gammaproteobacteria > Methylococcales > Methylothermaceae > Methylothermus > Methylothermus subterraneus. The sequence continues at coordinate 144,626 of NZ_BAAHXK010000003.1, read as the reverse complement.
AAGCAGGCGGGTTTACCCGCTTGCCGGCTATGACGACAAATACCGCAACGACCGCAGCCAAAGTCAGGGGCACAGTCCACCGCCCAAAATTAAACCGCCTTAAATCGATTGCCCAGCGCTCTTGCCGAGACCAATCGGCAGACGTTATCGCCTCGTCGGCAAGAGCAACGCGAACCCGTTCGAGAAAATCCGGCTGCGGCCGAATTCCTCCTCCTTCTCGCAAAGCTTGCCGGATGGTCTGATAACCATACCATTTATCAAGCAAGTTGGAATCCTGATAGATCTGTTCCAACAAACGGATCGCTTCGCTCGGATCCAATTCGTCATCCACGAGCGAAGACAATTTCCAGTTTATATCGTCCTGCATGAGCTTTTGCCTCTCGTCATTTTTCTGCCGACGGTTCAAGTTTCTTGGCCTTTTTAGTGCGCATCCCGGCGCGCAAGGTCCTCAGTCTCTTATCGATCGCCTCGCGCGCCCGAAAAATCCTAGACCTTACCGTACCGACCGGGCAATTCATGGCTTCCGCGATTTCCTCGTAGCTTAGCCCTTCAAACTCGCGCAAGGTAATGGCAGTACGCAGTTCTTCGGGGAGCTCTTCAATGGCTTGGCGCACGGCTTCGGCAACTTCCTCGCTCAACAAGATGCCTTCGGGCGTCTCTTGATCTTTTAGACGAATCGCCGTCTCGAATTGTTCCGCCGTTTCCAATTCAATTTCCGAGTCGGACGGACGCCGCGCTCGCGCAGCAAGGTGGTTTTTAGCCGTATTGATGGCGATCCGATAGAGCCAGGTGTAGAAAGCGCTCTCCCCACGAAAATTCGGCAAGGCGCGATAGGCCTTGATAAACACCTCCTGGGCGACGTCTAAGGCTTCCGCCGGGTCTTTGATATAGCGGGTAATCAACTGGATGATCTTCGCCTGATATTTAAGCACCAAGAGGTCAAACGCCTTTTTGTCGCCTTTCTTTACCCGCTCGATGAGTTCCTGATCGACCTGAATCGCCGACTGGCTTTTTCCTTTCAACCCCACGTCTCCATCTAAAGACGATTGCGCCTTACCTACCCTGACAAACGCCCCGCCGAACCGTCCAAGATAGGCGGTCCAATGTTTGCATTATCTCTGTTTCCTTAACCGCATTCAATGCACGCCGCTTGGCACAAACCCTTTCCTTTTGCTATAAAGCGGCCATGCAAGATTCGCTTTATTACGACGCCTTAGTCATCGGCAGCGGCGCCTCGGGTTTAGGAGTAGCGCTGCGCCTGGCCGAATTTGCCAAAGTAGCGGTACTCTCCAAAACCGAGCTTGCCGAATGCAGCACCTTCTACGCGCAGGGCGGGATCTCGGCGGTGCTCGACGCCCGCGACTCGATCGAATCGCATATCCAGGACACCTTAAACGCCGGAGCCGGACTGTGCGATCCCGACATCGTTCGGCTCGTGGTCTCCCAAGGCAAAGAATGCATTCAATGGCTGCTCGACAAAGGCGTGGCCTTCACGGAAGTGGAAGCGGAAGACGGCGGCACCAAGCTGCACCTTACCCGCGAAGGCGGCCACAGCCACCGGCGGGTTGTGCACGCAGCCGATGCCACCGGCAAAGCGGTAGAAACCTCGCTTTTGCACCACGCCCGCGCCCACCCAAACATCGATCTGTACGAATTTCACAACGCCATCGACCTGATCACCGCCGCCAAGCTCAAGCGCTCCCCCCAGCGGGTGCTCGGCGCCTATGTGCTTGACCGCGCGGCCGGCAAAGTCAAAGTGTTTGGCGCCCGTGCGGTGATTTTGGCCACCGGCGGCGCGGCTAAGGCTTATCTTTACACCAGCAACCCCGACACCGCGACCGGCGACGGCATCGCTATGGCCTGGCGCGCCGGTTGTCGAATCGCCAACATGGAATTCATGCAGTTCCATCCGACCTGCCTTTACCACCCCAAGGCGCGCTCGTTCCTCATCTCCGAGGCGCTGCGTGGAGAAGGCGCTAAGCTCTTGCTCCCTAATGGCGAGCCGTTTATGCACCGCTTCGATCCGCGCGCGGAACTTGCTCCCCGCGACATCGTCGCGCGCGCCATCGACCACGAAATGAAGCGCTTGGGGATAGACTGCGTTTACCTAGACATTTCCCACCAAAGCGCCGATTTCATCCGCAGCCATTTCCCCACCATCTATGCCAAGTGTTTGGAATTTGGCTTCGACCTCACGCGCCAGCCGATTCCTGTGGTCCCTGCCGCCCACTACACCTGCGGGGGAATCTTGACCGATCGGCACGGACGAACCGACCTGCCCGGATTGTACGCGATAGGAGAGACCGCCTGCACCGGATTGCACGGGGCCAACCGCATGGCGAGCAATTCCTTGCTCGAATGTCTCGTATTCGCCAAGCAAGCCGCCGAGGACTTAAGCCAAAGGCTGGCCGAATTCCCGCCTCCCCCGCCTCTTCCGGCTTGGGACGAGTCGCAGGTCACCGACTCCGACGAGGAGGTGGTGGTCAGCCACAACTGGGACGAGATCCGCCGTTTTATGTGGGACTACGTGGGGATCGTGCGCACCGACAAGCGCCTCAAACGCGCCTTGCGGCGGATTGAGCTGCTCAAACAAGAAATCGCCGAGTATTACGGCAACTTCCGCGTGACCAGCGACCTCTTGGAGCTGAGAAACCTCATCCTCGTCGCCGAGCTCATCGTCAAAAGCGCCATGCAGCGCAAGGAAAGCCGGGGTCTGCATTATACCTTAGACTATCCCCAGACCCACCCCGTGGCGCAGAACACGATTCTAGACCCTAATCGACCTACCCGCTAGCGCGTGGCAAAGCGCGCTATATCCACCGGGTGCCTTTTGGCTCCCCAATCCCCAGGCGCGCTTTCAAATACCCCAGGAAGCGGCGTTCCACACTTCCGGCACGCGCCGTCTGCGCTCAGATTCCAGGCCGTCAGCACGTACCAGTCGCGGCCGATCAGAAGATGGCCGCACCGGTGGCAAAAGGTGCTGTCGGCTTCGGGACAGTGCACGTTGCCTACATAGACGTAGCGCAAGCCGTTTTTTAAAGCGATTTTCCGCGCCCGGATCAGAGTAGCCAAGGATGTGGGCGGCTTGTCGAGCATCTTCCAGTCGGGATGGAAAGCGCTGAAGTGGTGGGGAACGTCGGGACCGAGCTGGTCCACTACCCAACGGGTCATGGCGTCGATCTCCTGGTCGGAGTCGTTCTCGCCTGGAATCAGCAAGGTAGTAATCTCCAGCCAGCAGTCGGTCTCGTGTTTAATGTATTTAAGAGTCTCGAGCACCGGCTGCAGCTGCCCGCCGCAGATCTTACGATAAAAGTCTTCGGTAAAAGCCTTAAGGTCCACATTGGCCGCGTCCATGTACCGATAAAATTCGCAGCGCGGCTCTTCAGTGACGTAACCAGCGGTGACCGCCACCGATTTGAGGCCGAGTTTGCGGCATTCTTTGGCGGTATCGATGGCGTATTCGTGAAAGATCACCGGATCGTTGTAGGTGTAAGCCACGCTCCGGCAACCCAACGCTTTGGCCGCGCGCGCGATCGTTTCTGGCGTCGCTTGCGCGGTCAAGGTGTCGAACTGCCGCGACTTGCTGATGTCCCAATTCTGGCAAAACTTACAAGCTAGATTGCAGCCGGCGGTGCCGAAGGAAAGCACCGGCGTCCCTGGCAGGAAATGATACAAAGGCTTCTTTTCAATCGGATCGATGCAAAAGCCGCTTGCCCGCCCGTAGGTGGTCAGCACGATCTGGCCGTCCTGGCAAGCGCGCACAAAACACAAACCGCGTTGACCTTCGCGCAGCTTGCAAAACCTAGGGCACAGATCGCATTGGACGCGGCCGTCGGGGAGCTTATGCCAATATTTGGTGGGTACGACGGAGGCAGCCGGGGCAAGGGAAACCATGGCCTAAGTTCCTATTGAGTTGACGACTTTTAGCCCATATATAGCCAAAAGCGACCGATTTCAAGGAGGCTTGCCATGACTGCTGTCCGCTATCCCGCCGTCGCCGGCCTGTTCTATCCGGACGACGCGGTGGAACTTGAGGAGATGGTGCGTCAATTCCTAGCCGCCGCCGAAGCCCCTGCGGATCTCATCCCCAAAGCGCTTATTGCTCCCCACGCCGGCTACGTCTATTCCGGGCCGATCGCCGCCAGTGCTTACCGCCTGCTCCTTCCGGCCAAGGACCAAATCGAGCGCGTGGTTCTGCTCGGGCCGGCGCATCGGGTGGCGTTTGCTGGATTGGCTCTGCCCAGCGTGGACGCCTTCGTCACGCCTTTAGGTAGGGTGGCGGCGGACCGGCAAGCGATCGCTAAGCTCGCCGACCTGCCCTATGTGCTGCGATTTGACGCCGCCCACGAACCGGAGCACAGCCTAGAAGTGCAACTGCCGTTCCTGCAGGAAGTCCTGACGGAATTCAAGCTGGTGCCTATCGTAGTCGGCCTGACCGAACCCGAGACGGTTGCAGAGGTTTTAGAACGCCTGTGGGGCGGCCCAGAGACCTTGATCGTGGTGAGCTCGGATTTAAGCCACTACCACGACTACCACACCGCCCGCTGCTTGGATCGCGCTACTTCCCAAGCGATTGAAGATCTCGATCCTTCTCGCCTGAACGAGGAGTCGGCCTGCGGCCGCATCCCGGTGGCAGGTCTGCTGTTGGTGGCGCGCAAGCACGGCTTAAAAGCCAAGACCTTAGATCTGCGCAACTCCGGCGACACCGCCGGCTCGAAAGACCAAGTCGTAGGATACGGTGCGTATGCCTTCTTCTGATCTCAAATTAACTTCCAAGGAACGTCGCTTGCTTCTAGACCTGGCCCAGGAGACTCTTTTTTATGGGAGTCAACACGGGCGCGTGCTTGCGATCGATCTGGCCCATCTGCCGCCTGCTCTCCACAGGCCGCGCGCCAGCTTCGTCACCTTAGAACAACAGGAGCGGCTGCGGGGCTGCATCGGCTCTTTAATCCCCCGCCGACCGCTGGCCGAAGACGTCGTCGCCAACGCCTTCGCTGCCGCTTTTTCCGACCCGCGCTTTCCGCCCGTCCGTCTGGAGGAAATAGCCGACTTGAGTATCCATATTTCGATCCTAAGCCCGCTCGAATTCATCCCCTGCGCTTCGGAAGCGGAACTCATCGCGCAACTTTGCCCTAGGATCGACGGCTTAGTGCTGGAAGAGCGCCACCGCCGCGCTACCTTTTTGCCGGCCGTGTGGGATGCGCTGCCGGAACCGCGGGATTTCCTCGCCCAGCTAAAAATGAAAGCGGGGCTACCTGCCGATTATTGGTCGCCTGAGATCAAAGCGTACCGCTACACGGTCGAAGTCATCCGCTCCGATCGTACAGCTCAACCAAGCGCCTGATTCGATCTTCGTGCTCAGGTTTAAGCTGCTCCCAAGAAAAACGCCAGCGCCAGTTGCCGGAGAGGGTTCCCGGGGTGTTCATCCTGTGGCCGCGTCCAAGGCCAAGCACGTCCTGCAGCGGCACCACCGCCACCGCGGCAATGGAGGCGAACGCCGCGCGGATCAGCGCCCACGGCATCGCTTCGCGCGGCCAACCCAGGTACTCGTAAACGTAGGCTTGACGGCGGCTGTCTAGAGATTGAAACCAGGCCAACGTCGTGTCGTTGTCGTGGGTGCCGGTGTAGACGACGTTGTCGGCCTCGTGGTTGTGCGGCAGATAAGGATTGTCCGCCCCGCCGTCGAAAGCAAACTGCAGCACCAGCATGCCGGGAAGGCCAAATCTTTTCCGCAACGCCTCCACCTCTGGAGTGATGACGCCCAAGTTCTCAGCCACTAAAGGAAGTTTGCCGAACCTGGTTTGGATTGCTTCCAACAGGGCCTGCCCCGGCACTTCGACCCACCGGCCGCGCACAGCCGTCTCACACTCTGCCGGGATTTCCCAGCAGGCTTCAAAACCGCGAAAATGATCGATGCGGATCCAGTCAAACAGCTCCAGCTGGGTGTGCACGCGCTCGATCCACCAGGAGAATCCGTCCGCCTGCAGCGCTTCCCAGTTATAGTGCGGATTGCCCCAGCGCTGGCCGGTGGACGAAAAATAATCCGGCGGCACCCCGGTCACCACCGTCGGCAGCCCCTCGCGGTCGAGGCGGAAATACTCGCGCTTGGCCCAAACGTCGGCGCTGTCGGCAGCCACGAAAATAGGCATGTCGCCAAACAGCAGCACGCCATGTTGGTGGGCGTGCCGGCGAAGCTCTTGCCACTGCTGGAAAAACAAAAATTGCTCAAACCGAATCTGGTCGATTTCCCGTTCCAGCCGATTCCGAATTCGCGCGAGGCTGGCTTCATCGCGGTGGCGGTACTTGAGCGGCCACTCCCACCACGGCTGGCTGTCGAAGCAGCCCCTAAGCGCCGTAAACAAAGCATAGTCTTCCAGCCAATAGGCGTGGAAACGAACAAACTTGTCAAACTCCTCCGCCAGCTTTCCTTTTTCGTTTGCCCGAAACGCCGCGTACGCGCCGGCAAGCAGAGCCCGCCGCAGGGGGGGATTGCCCTCAAGCTGCGCTAAACTCAGCCACCCGCGTTCGACCACCCAGCGCCAATCGATCAGCGCGGGGTTGCCGGCGTGCGCCGAAAGGCTCTGATAAGGCGAAGCGTCGACGTGGGTCGGCCCCAGCGGCAGCACTTGCCAGACCGACAGGCCGCAGGCGGCCAAAAATTCCACCCACCGCCAGGCGTCCCGCCCTAAGCTCGCGCTCGGCAACGAAGTCGGATGCAACAAGATCCCCGCGCGGCGCCTTTGCAAGACGCTGGTGTCTTTGGTCTGGGTCATAACAGTTTAGCGGGCGAAGTGGATCTTCTGACCCAGCATGTCCGGGGTGACGGTGACGATGCCACCGGGGCTGACGTCAAAGCGTTTTTTGTCTTCCTCCAAGTCGTAACCGATCTGCATGCCCTGCGGAATCTCGCAGCCGCGGTCGATGATCGCGCGCCGAATCTTGGCGTAGCGGCCGATGTTGACGTCGGGCAAGATTACCGAATCTTCCACCAGCGCCCAGGAGTTGACCCGGACGTTGGTAGACAGAATGGAATGGCGCACGGTGGCGCCGGAAATGATCACCCCATCGCAGATCATGGAATCGAACGCCTGCCCCACGCGCTCGTGGGCTTTGTCCTCGAACACGAACTTGGCGGGCGGCAGGTGCCTTTGGTAGGTCCAGATCGGCCAGTCCTGATCGTACAGATTGAGCTCCGGATCGACTCCGATCAGCTCCATGTTGGCGGCCCAATAAGCGTCGATGGTCCCCACGTCGCGCCAATAGCTTTGCACCCCCGTCTGCATGTTGAGGAACGGATAAGCGAAAACCCGGTAGCGTTTGATTACCTCAGGGATCACGTCCTTGCCGAAATCGTGGGTCGATTTGGGATTGTCGGCGTCCTTGATCAGTTGTTCATACAGGAACTTGGCGTTGAACACGTAGATGCCCATGGAAGCCAGGGCCACCTCGGGCCGACCCGGGATGCTGGGCGGATTGGGAGACTTTTCGACAAAATCGCTGACTCGATTGTCGCTGTCCACGCGCATCACCCCGAACGCGCTCGCATCTTGGATCGGCACTTCGACGCAGGCGATAGTCAAATCGGCCTGGTTGTCCACGTGGTAGGCCAGCAAGGCGCCGTAGTCCATCTTATAAATATGGTCGCCCGCGAGGATCAAAACGTATTCTGGTTCGTAAAAGCGCAGGATGTCTAAATTTTGATAGACCGCATCGGCCGTGCCCAAATACCAGGAATCGTTGAGCCGCTGCTGGGCCGGCAGAAGGTCGATGAATTCGCCCAGTTCGCCGCGCAGAAACCCCCATCCCTTATAGATGTGGCGGATCAAAGAATCGGCCTTGTACTGGGTGAGGACGCCAATGCGGCGAATTCCAGAGTTCAAACAGTTAGAAAGGGTAAAATCGATGATTCGGTATTTGCCGCCGAAGTGCACCGCAGGTTTGGCGCGCCACTCGGTGAGTTTGCGCAGCCTAGTCCCGCGTCCCCCGGCGAGGATCAACGCCACGGTCTGGCGGGTCAGGAGGCTGACGAAACGTTGGTGAGAAGGATTTGCAGGCATAACTTAGGTCTCCACGGCCTGGCCCAATCTGTTAATATTTAACCAAACTCATTATTAAGGCTTGCCCCAGTGAACTCAAGCATTTCTTCTGCACCCACTTTGGAACCGAAGTTGGCGAGGATCGTCGAGGCGCGCCACCACGACCCCTTCGAGGTCTTAGGGCGTCATCACGAGGGAGGCGACGACATCGTACGCGTGTTTTTGCCCGGCGCCCAGAGAGTCCGGATCGAAAACGGTCCAGAACTCTTCCGCATCGAAGGGACGGACTTGTTTCAAGGCTCGATCAAGGGCTTGGACCTTCCTCTTCACTATGCCCTACTCTGGACCGATACCGAAGGAAAGCAGCACCGCACCATCGATCCTTACACCTTCCCCCCCCAGATCCCCGACTTCGATTTGTATCTGTTTGGCACCGGCAAGCACTGGCATATTTACCGGATCCTCGGCGCCCACCTGCGCGTCGTGGACGGCATCGCCGGCACCCTGTTTGCGGTGTGGGCGCCAAACGCCGAGCGGGTGAGCGTGGTCGGCGACTTCAACCGCTGGGATGGGCGCTGTCATCCCATGCGCTGCCGTTATGGCTCGGGCGTCTGGGAGTTGTTCATTCCCGGACTGGGTGAAGGCACCCTGTACAAATTCGAGATCCGCAACCGCCAGCACGGCACCGTGTTCGTCAAGACCGACCCCTACGGGCGGTATTTTGAGCTTCGGCCCAACACCGCCGCGATCGTCGTCGACGACGGCAAGTATCCCTGGGGCGATCAGGAGTGGATGAAGCGCCGTCAAAAGTGGGACTGGCAGCATCGTCCGATCTCGATCTACGAGGTGCACCTTGGCTCCTGGCGCCGCCGACCGGACGGGAGCTTTTTGAATTATCGGGAACTGGCCGAACAGCTGGTGGCTTACGCCAAAGAGCAGGGATTTACCCATATTGAGCTTTTGCCCGTCACCGAACACCCTTTGGACGCCTCCTGGGGCTATCAGACCACCGGCTACTACGCCCCCACCAGCCGCTTCGGCACTCCCGACGACTTTCGCTGGTTCGTGGATCACTGCCACCAAAACGGCATCGGCGTGATCCTCGACTGGGTGCCGGCGCACTTTCCCAAAGACGCCTGGGCGCTGGCCTGGTTCGACGGCGTGCCGCTCTACGAGCACGCCGATCCGCGCCGGGGCGAACACCGCGACTGGGGCACTTTGATCTACGATTATGGCCGCAACGAGGTCAAAAACTTTCTCTTGGGCAGCGCCATGTACTGGCTGGAGGAGTTCCATATCGACGGGCTGCGCGTGGATGCGGTCGCGTCCATGTTGTACTTAGACTACTCGCGCCAGCCTGGGGATTGGGTGCCCAACAAATACGGGGGCAACGAAAACCTCGAGGCCATCGACTTTTTGCGCGAACTCAACAGCATCACCCAACAGCAACATCCGGGCAGCGTTATCATCGCCGAAGAATCCACCGCCTGGCCGCAAGTCACTCGCCCGCCTTGGGTGGGGGGGCTGGGGTTTGCGATGAAGTGGAACATGGGCTGGATGCACGACACCCTGTTTTACTTTTCCAAGGATCCAGTGTTCCGCAAGTATCACCACGACCAACTCACCTTCGGCCTGCTTTACCTGTTTTCCGAAAACTTCGTCTTGCCCTTTTCCCACGACGAGGTGGTCCACGGCAAAGGCTCGATGCTCGGCAAAATGCCGGGAGACGAATGGCAAAGATTTGCCAACCTGCGCCTGCTTTACACATATATGTTCACCTACCCCGGCAAGAAGCTTTTGTTCATGGGCAACGAGTTCGGCCAAGTGCCGGAATGGGATTACGCCAAGGAACTGGAATGGTTCGTCCTCCAATACCCCTATCATCGGGGTGTGCAGAGCTTGGTGGCGGACCTGAACCGGCTGTATGTGCGTCGCCCCGAGCTTCACCAATACGATTTTCAGCCGCAAGGCTTTGAATGGATCGACTGCCACGATTCCCTGCAATCGACGTTAAGCTATCTGCGCAAGAGCGAGGACGATTTTTTGGTCGTCGCCCTCAATTTCACGCCGGTGCCGCGCCACGACTATCGTTTGGGCGTGCCGGAGGCGGGCAGCTATCAAGAAATCTTCAACTCCGACTCGGAGTTTTACGGCGGCAGCAACGTCGGCAACGGCTGGATCGAGGCCGAAGCTACGCCTTGGATGGGGCGCCCCTATTCCATCCGCATCACGCTGCCGCCCTTAGCAGGAGTGATCTTCTGCCGCCACCCCCTGAACCAACCCCAATCTCTAGAACAACCACCGGAACAACTTAGCCTGTGAACATTCTGTTCCTCGCCAGCGAGCTGTATCCGCTCGTCAAAACCGGGGGGCTCGCCGACGTCGCCGGCAGCCTGCCGCGGGCTTTGCGCGAATTAGACCAAGACGTACGCGTCCTTTTGCCCGCTTATCCCGAGGCCAAAGAACGCTGCCAAAGCTTAACGCCGGTGGCGGAACTTAAGCTGCTAAACCGCCCCGCCACCTTGCTGCAAACCACCCTGCCCGACACCGACATCCCGTTGTGGCTGCTCGACGCCCCCCATTGGTACGATCGCCCCGGCGACCCCTATTCCAGCCCGGACGGCGCTCCCTGGCCGGACAACGCCGAACGCTTCGGCGCCTTCTGCTGGGCCGGTTTCCACCTTGCTTTGAATCGCTTGGGCCTCGGCTGGCAGCCGGATATCGTCCACTGCAACGATTGGCAGACCGGTCTGGTGCCGGCGCTCCTGTCGCTGGAAGCGGCCTGCCCCGCCACCGTCTTCACCATCCACAACCTGGCCTATCAAGGCGTTTTCCCGGCGGCGACTTTCTCCCAACTGCAGCTTCCCAAAGCCCTGTGGCACGTAGAAGGGCTAGAGTTTCACGGCCAGCTGTCGTTCATCAAAGGCGGGTTGATGTACGCCGACCGGATCAACACGGTCAGCCCCACGTACGCCAAGGAAATCCAGACCCCGACTTTCGGTTGCGGCCTGGAAGGCGTACTCAAACGGCGCAGCCACCAGTTGTCTGGGATCCTAAACGGGATCGACACGGACAAATGGAACCCCGCCGCCGATCCGTGGATTCCCCAGACCTACGATTTGCAATCGCTATCCCGCAAGCAGGCCAACAAACTCGCCCTCCAGCGCCGCTTCGAGCTTCCTGCCGGGGCTGAAACTCCTTTGCTGGTTTTCATCGGCCGGCTGGTCGCGCAAAAAGGGGTCGATTTGATCCTCCAAGCCATGCCCAACCTGATCCGTTACCCGCTCCAATTCATCTTCCTCGGCTCCGGCGAGGACGGCTTCGAACAGGGGCTATTGTACTGGTCGCGCCGCTACCCCAAGCGGGTGGCGGTGCATCTCGGTTACGATGAACCTTTAGCGCATTGGGTCGAGGCCGGCGCCGATATTTTCCTAATGCCTTCGCGGTTTGAACCCTGCGGGCTGAACCAAATGTACAGCCAGCGTTACGGCACCGTGCCGGTCGTCCATCGCACCGGCGGGCTGGCGGACACGGTGGTGGACGCCACCCCCGACCAACTCGCCAACCAGGCGGCGACCGGCGTCAGCTTTGACCACCCGGTCGTAGGCGCTTTCCAAGAAGCGGTCAAGCGGGCTTGGCTCTTGTACAGCCAGCCGTCGATCTGGCAGCGGCTGCAACGAGCCGGCATGATGCGAGACTTCTCCTGGCGCCGCAGCGCCGCCGAATACTGCTGGCTCTACCAGCAAGCCCTGGCCGAGCGCAAGGCCGGCCATCCCCCCACTTTTCGCCAAAGCCTGCCTCCTTATTGAGCCGCGCTCACGCAATCCCTAGCGCTTTTGGCAATTCCCGGATCGAGGCGATGACCCAATCGGGCCGGATGGGCGAGGCGCGAACGTAACTCTCGCGATATTTGCCGGTCTTGACCAGGATGGTCAATAGCCCCACGGCCTGGCCGCCGCTTATATCGGTATCGATATCGTCGCCGACGACGGCCACCTGTTCAGGCGCAAGCTGCATGTCTGCAAGGGCCAAACGAAAGAACTCGGGCGCTGGTTTGCCGATGATCCGGGCCTGCTTGGCGCTGGCGTACTCCAAAGCGGCGACAAATCCCCCAAGGTCCATCTTGAGCCCTTCCTCGGTTTGCCAAAACCGGTTCTTATGCACCGCGATCAGCTCCGCCCCCGAAAACAGCAACCGGAAAGCGCGATTGAGCACCGCGTAATTCCAGCCCTCGCCGATGTCGCCTGCGACCACGTAATCGGCGTAGGTATCAGACTGACGCAAGCTAGCAAAATCGCGTTTGACGTCCTCGGCAAGAAGCAAGTGGCAAACCGGATCGCCTTGCCGTTTGAGATAGTTCAGCACCGCTTGGGGAGCGCTGAAGATCTCCTGCTTGGGAATCGCCAAGCCTAAGGCATTTAGCTTAGCGTGGAGAGAAGCCAAGGAAAGCGTGCTGGTATTGGTGATAAAGCGGCAGACGCAACGGCGGCGGAGCGCGTCTAACGCCTCCTCAGCGCCTGGAATGACTTGACTTCCCACGTACAGGACCCCCTCCAGATCCAACAAAAGCCCCCGAATACGCTTGAGCCCAGTCATAGTCCGCGCAGTCTAGCACGCTTGGAAACGATTTCGGTGCGATGGGCTTGTATAATAGCTGTTTTACCAACCAGGAGGAACGACATGACCAATCGCGCGATTCCGATTTTCAAAACCGGGGAAGCTACGGTCTTTGCCAGCCAAGATCAAGGCACCGACGCCATGCCGGAAGTGGTGCTCGGAGCGGTCAACGGGCCGGTAGGGACGGCGTTTGCCACCCTCATGGGGCAAACCGAAGGGCACACCCGCCTGTTCGCCATCCGCGCTTGCAACCAGCAAGTCAAGCCGGCCACCTTGATGGTGCCGAAGGTAACGATGAAAAGCGGCAAATACATCTCGCTGTTTTTCGGCGTTGTCCAATCGGCGGTAGCCGATGCGGTGCTCGACAGCGTGATCGAGGGCATAATCCCCAAAGAATGGGTCAACGACATCTGCTTGATCGTCAACGTATGGCTGGACCCCTCGTGCGCTGCGCAAGACAATCCGGACAAAAAAGACCTCTACCGTACCAACTACGAGGCGACCAAACTAGCGATCAAGCGCGCCCTAAACGACGAGCCCTCGATCGAGGAGCTGATCGCCAACCGCCACAAGATCCACCACGAGATGTACGATCCGGTCACCGGAAAATCTAAATGGGAATGAGCCTGGGCCGCGCCTGCGGCCCTTTTACTCAGCGCGTATGAGGAAACTGCAATGCATCACGTTACCTTGATCCCCGGCGACGGTATCGGCCCGGAAATTACCCAGGCAGCGGTGCGCGTGATCGAAGCCTCCGGCGTGGCCATCGCCTGGGACCGGCAACTGGCCGGCATGGCGGCGGTCGAGGCCGACGGCACGCCCTTGCCCGAATCCACCCTCGCCTCGCTGCGCCGCACCCGCCTCGCCCTAAAAGGGCCGCTCACCACCCCGGTCGGCGGCGGCTACCGCAGCGTCAACGTCGCCTTGCGGCAAGAGTTCGACCTGTTCGCCAACGTCCGTCCGGCTTGCTCTTTGGCCGGCACGCAAAGCCCGTTCCAAAACGTCGATTTGGTGATCGTGCGCGAGAACACCGAAGGCTTATACGCCGGGGTGGAGCACTTCATCAAAGCGCAAGGGCAGACGATCGCCGCCGAGAGCACCGCCATCGTCACCCGCGCAGGCTGCGAGCGCATCATCGACTACGCCTTCCGCTACGCCGAGCAGAACCGGCGCCGGAAAGTCACCATCGTGCACAAGGCCAACATCCTGAAATGCACTTCGGGCTTGTTCCTGGAAATCGGGCGCGAGGTGGCGCAAAGGTATCCCCACATCCAATGCGAGGAACGCATCGTCGACGCCTGCGCTATGCAGCTGGTGATGAATCCGCAGCAATTCGACGTCCTCGTCACCACCAATCTATTCGGCGACATCCTCTCGGACCTGGCCGCCGGCCTCGTGGGAGGTTTGGGCCTGACGGCGGGGGCCAACATCGGCCAGGAGGCCGCCATCTTCGAACCGGTGCACGGCAGCGCCCCAGACCTTGCCGGCCAAAACCGAGCCAACCCCACGGCGATGATCCTAGCCGGAGTCATGCTGCTCGACTATTTGGGTGAGACTCAAGCCGCCCGCCGCATCGAACAGGCGGTGCGCGCGGTGATCGAGGAAGGAGCCTGGGTCACCCCCGATCTCAAGCCGGGATCGACTTGCACCACTTTGCAGATGGCCGAGGCGATCGCCGCTAAACTGACGTCTCTTTAGGCAAACGGAGAAACGAGCATGGAGACCTTTGCGTGCTTTAACCCTCAGGCCAGCGCTTACGATGGGCGCAACGCCCTCGCCTTAGGTCAAGCTTCGAAATTAGCGTATGCCGGCAAGGAAGAGGTCCTTGCGACTTTGGCGCGGTGGGGGTTTAACGCCGCCCGATTTTTAGACCGGGATGGAACGCAGGGTTTTCTCGCCCAAAACGAAAAGATGCTGCTCATCGCATTCCGGGGCACCGAACCAGAACAGTTGCGCGACATCCTTACCGACCTCAACCTCGCTCTCAGCAAAGGCCCGGTCGGCCAGGTGCATACCGGCTTTGCCCGAGCACTCGAGAAGGTATGGAAGGACCTTAAGGGCGCAATTCATGAACTGTATCAAAGCCAAGCGGTGTGGCTCACCGGTCATAGCCTCGGTGCTGCGTTGGCGACCCTAGCCACTGCCCGGCTGGTCTTTGAGGAGCGCCTACCGGTCCAAGGGCTTTACACCTACGGCTCTCCTCGGGCAGGCGACGATGTCTTCGCCAAGGCCTTTGACCGGGTTTGCTTGCAGCGGACTTTTCGCTTCCGCAATAACAACGACGTGGTCACCCGCGTGCCGCTGCCTGGGGTATTTTGGCTGCGCTATCGCCACATCGGCCAGCTTGCTTATTTCAACGCCACCGGTGCCTTGCGGTTTAAGATGACTTTTTTAGAGCAGTGCTTAGACCGTTTCCGCGGTCGACTCGAAGATCTTGGTCAACCTGGCAGCGATGGTATGAAAGACCATGCCATCGCCGCCTACCTGCGAAACTTGGAACGCAATCAGGACGCCATGCCTGAAAATTAAGGCGGAAGCCTTGTCAAAAAATTTGACAAAAGCTCCGGTTCAAAGCACCACGATCAAACTGGTCCCGGAAACTTCCACCGGCTTGCGCCACTCGGCGGCGATGCGCTCGGCGCACGCGCGCGCCTGTTCGGGGTCGTCGAAATAGGCCGTGATCATGCCGGCGACTTCGTAAGCATAACCTTGAAAAGAGCGGATCAAATCTTGAATGCGGCGGTTCATGCTCCAATCCTCCTCTTTAGTAATGGGTTTAATTGTTATTGAGCATTATTCGTGCCACTCAATGAAAAATTCGTCAGATCAACAAGTTGAATAATCTCACTCACGACCGTTGCACAGAAACGACTATTTTTGTCAAAAAAGGTGACAATTTTCAACACCGAAAATTTCTTTCTCATTGAATAAGACGTACCCCGATGCCGTTATAATCTCGGCTATGTTTAAGGCGCGCGATTTTGTCCTCACCCACGAAGGGCTTGGCTTTGCCGTCACCTTGAACGGCATCGAAGACGGACGCGTCATCGCGTGCCTGCGTTATACCCAAGACGCGCAAGGAACCTGGCACAAAGTCAATACAGAACGAGCCGAAGCGCTCCTCCGCCGCCGCTATCCACACTATCTGCATTACGCATCGCGGCGCGATGTGGTGCTGCAGGCGGTGCCCGTGGAAGCTATCGCCGTCCACCTAAAACCTCGCCGGCGCCTGCAAGAGCTGATCCGGCAAGCTTCCCCCGCCCCCCTCATCGCCCGCCTGCAATCTTTGGTCGCGTGTTTTGAAACCTTGGGCCTTAGCCGCTTGCTGCTAGGAATCACCGGCTCTTTGCTGCTCGGGCAATATACCGAACGCTCCGACTTAGACCTTGTGGTGTACGGGCGCGAAGCGTTTTCCCAAGCGCGGCAGGCGCTGCGCCAGGCCATCGCTTTGGGCTACCTGCAAGAATTAGATCCGGCTTTATGGCAGGAGAGTTATGCGCGCCGCGGTTGTGCGCTGAGCTTTGCAGAATACTTATGGCACGAACGACGCAAACACACCAAAGGCGCGATCCTTGGAACCAAGTTTGATTTGATCTTGGTCGAGGAGGAAAACGAGGAGCCCGATTCCAGAAGCTGGCGCAAACTTGGCCGCACCGTGGTGCGCGCCAAAGTCCTAGACGCCACGCGCGCCTTCTCCACGCCGGCCTGCTACCTCCTCGATCATCCTCGCATCGCCTGGGCTTTGAGCTTTTCCGCCACCTACGTCGGACAAGCCGAGGCCGGAGAATGGGTGGAAATCGCCGGATTCCTGGAGCAGGCCGCAGATGGAGAGCAGCGCATCGTCGTCGGCTCCAGCCGCGAGGCGCCTTTGGAATACATCAAAGTGATTCAGCCGCAGAGGTACCTATCATGCTCGCCAAGCTGTTAAACCTATACCCGCCGTTTCTTAAAGTCTGGCAAGACGGTCCCGAAGTCAAGGCAGTCCGGCCGCAAACCGAAGGCGTCATCGATCCTGCGACCGCCGAGGCGATCGAGCTGGAAGCGCTGTTTCGTGCCATCGACGGCACCCGCACCGTGATCGGGCAGGCGACGCTGTACCGCTCCTTGCAACGCCCGCTCACCGACGCTGAGCTGATTTGCGCCAAACAGGCGGCGGTGCGCGAACTTTACGCCAACCGCGCGTTACGGGACGGTTTGGAGCAACTGATCGCCAACGCCGCCCGCCCCGACCGCGAGGCCGAATTCTACAAACTCCTTTACTGCTTCTTCTTGGGGACGGTAGGCGCGCCGGTCAGCCCTAGGGAAGTCAAGGGCTTCGGTTACGAGGCTTATCTCAACGGCACCGCGTTCGTGCTGGAGACGGTCGAGCAGGCCCAAAAATTACCCCCGCCGCAGAGCCCTTATCTTAAAAGCCTGATCGAAACTTTGACTGGATTTGCCGCCACGCGCAGCTTTGCGCTGATGCACGGGCCGGTCTACCGTACCGAAAAACGCCTGCTTACCCGCCAGGAGAAAGGGTTTTTGCCGGCGATCCGATTCCGCCCCTCGCTGCTTAAACCCGGCTTGATCGCCGGCGGGATCGGGGGGTTGATGCTGGCGTGGGCGGCTCTGCCGTCGCTTTTGAATATGACGCGTCCGGCCATAGGCTTGCTGTGGCTGTTTTTGCTTCCTTTAGGAGTCGCCTACCCTCCCTTGGTAGGCAGCTTCGATCGCGACCGCTTCATCTATCCCTTGCGCAAGCTCTTCCGGGAAGCCGGCGAGGTCCAGCACGCCTTGGAAGCGCTCGGCTACTTGGACGAACTGTTAAGTTTCGTGCGCTTTGCCGAAGGGTTTGGTCACCCCACCTGCCTGCCAGAAATTAAGACCTCGGATCGCCACCGCTTCATCGCCCAAGACCTGCGCAACCCGATTTTAGGCCAAGCCAACCCCGACTACGTGCCCAATCGCATCGAGCTCGATGCGCAGCGCCTCACCTTCATCACCGGACCCAACAGCGGCGGCAAGACCGCCTTCTGCAAAACCTTAGCCCAAGTGCAGCTATTGGCCCAAATCGGCAGCTGCGTGCCGGCCCGGGAAGCGCGCCTGACGGTGGCCGATCGGATTTTCTACCAAGTCCCGGAAGTCAGCCACCTGAGCGACCGGGAAGGACGGTTCGCCACCGAACTCAAGCACACCAAACGCATTTTCCTGGCGGCCACGCCCAAGAGCTTGGTGATCCTCGACGAGCTCGCCGAGGGCACGACCCATGAGGAGCGCCTGAAGATTTCCTACGATATCTTGCAAGGCTTTCACAAGAAGGGCTGCACCACCGTGCTCGTCACCCACAATCACGAGCTGGTGGACAAGTTCATCGAAGAACGCGTGGGACAGGCCAAACAGGTAGAGTTCGTCGGCGAGCGGCCGACCTACCGCCTTATCGACGGCATCTCCCGGATCAGCCACGCCGACCGGGTGGCGCGGGAGGTGGGCTTCGCCAAAGAAGACATCGAACGTTATCTGCAGGAGAACCAGCCATGACCCCTCCGATCGAGCTGTTTCGGCTGTTGAGCTGCGGCGTCTACGTCATCGGCGTCACCGACGGGACGCAGTACAACGCGTTCACCGCCGCCTGGGTAATGCAGGTTTCCTTTACCCCCTTGCTGGTGGCTTTGAGCATCAACCCCCACCACCGCTCGTACGCCATGCTCAAAGCCGGGGAGAACTTCACCGTCAACGTTCTCGGCGAGGAACAACGGGAACTGGCCCGCCATTTCGCTTCTCCCATCGCCGATCGCCTCGCCAAGTTTCCTTGGCGTCCGGGCAAAACCGGCGCCCCGATCCTGTCGCAAGCGCTCGCCTACTTGGAATGCCGGCTGGAAGAGAACTATCCGGCCGGCGACCACCGACTCATCTTGGGACGCGCGGTAGGAGGCGCTCTACTGCGTCCGGGCGAGCCTCTGCTGTATCGCGACACCGACGATATGGACGGAGCAAGCCGGCTGTTTCCCACGCAATTTTGAAGCGACCAACTCAATCTCGACCGGCAGACCCATTACGCACTAGACTGCACCAAGCGATTTTCCTCGCAGGTTTTTACCGACCGCCAAAGTTTGATAGTATTGCTAGTTTAAGGCCGGTGGTTGGCAAAATAAAAAGCATCTTCCAGCGACAGGAGGAGTCTTATGGCGAAAGTGCGGTTATCGGTCAACGGCATGAAGTGCGATGCCTGTGAAAACCTGATCCACGACGCCTTGTTGGCAAAAGAGGGAGTGATTGCGGCCAAAGCGGATCATGAGGCCAAATGCGTCGAAATCGACTACGACGAAAGCAAGGTCGATCTTGAGACCCTAAAACAAACCATCGCGGATCAAGGATTTAAGGTAGAGGGCTTCGGCAAGCAAACCCTCCTCGAGCAAATCAAAGCGTTCTTGGAGAGCCTGCTTAAATTCTTCAAAAGTTAAGCTATTTGGGTCCGTTTCCGATGCGGCAATATGCCGCATCGGCGGTTTCCTGCACCTTAAAATATACTTTAAGGCTCAGAGGGACTTTATGGCGGCGCCGGTCGTCTAATTAAAAATAGAAAAGATCCCCCTATGCCTATGCGTCACGTGACCTTTCGCGCCGAGGGCATGCACTGCACCAGTTGTGAGAAAGTCATCGAACTGGCGTTGAGCAAGCTCCCTGGAGTCAAAAAAGTCCGCTCCAACTTTGCCTCGCAGACCGTTCAAGTTACTTTCGATCCCGCGCGCGCGCCGCTCGCAGAGATCTTCGCCACGGTAGAAAGCAAGGGGTACCGCTGCGCTTTGCTCGATCGCGCCTCCCGGCGCAAAGAGCTGTTCAATCGGGGCTTGGGGGTGCTGCTCGGAATCGCCGGAATCCTGCTCATTTTTTACGGCGGCTCCCGCTTTGGCCACAGCTTGCCGCTGCCCGATCTCAACGTTCAACTCAGCTATTGGGCGGTGTTGATCGTCGGCTTGATCACCGGGTTTCACTGCGTAGGGATGTGTGGCGGCTTTGTCTTGAGCTATACCGCCAAAGGCGCCCAGCAAGGCATCCAGACCTACTGGCTCCATCTCCAATACGCGTTAGGAAAACTTTTGTCTTATACCTTGCTTGGGGCGGCTTTTGGCTTGCTCGGGGCCATCGTCAGCTTCACTCCGACTTTGAAAGGCATCGCCGCGATCCTCGCCGGGGGCTTCCTGATCCTCTACGGCCTCAACATGCTGCACGTGTTTTCCGCAGTCCGCGTCGGTTTGACCATGCCGCGCTTTTTGTCCCGATTCGTGCGCAAGGAGACCCACCGCACCGCCCAGCCCTTCGTCATCGGCCTGCTCAACGGCCTGATGATCGCGTGCGGCCCCTTGCAAGCGATGTACGTGATGGCGGCCGGCACCGGCGAGGCGCTGGAAGGAGCCAAACTGCTGTTCATTTTCGGCATTGGAACTTTGCCGTTGATGTTTGGGTTCGGATTCCTCGCCAGCCTCGTCTCCCACCGTATCACCCACAAGATCCTCAACGCTTCCGGGGTGCTCGTCATCAGCCTCGGGCTGATCATGCTCAATCGCGGCCTGGCCATGACCGGCAGCGGTTACGATTTCCATACTCTGTTTCAGCGGAACGAAGCGCTACCTGCCCAGACGGCCGCTCCACAGGCAACGGAAGATGTCCAGATCATTCGGATGGAAGCGGTGGCCAGCGGCTACCGACCCAATCGGTTCGTGCTCAAGCGCGGGGTGCCGGTTAAATGGATTATCGAAGGCAAAGAATTGACCGGCTGCAATCGGGTGATTCTGGTACCCAAGCTGAACCTGGAAATCGAGCTCAAGCCCGGCGCGCAGGTGGTCGAATTTACTCCCCAAGAAACCGGTTCTATTCCCTGGAGCTGCTGGATGGGAATGCTGCACGGAACGTTCGAGATCGTAGACGCGCCGGCAGCGAACCCTCCCCATTCCTCCTGGATCCGCCGCGGCAGGACGCGAAGCTCGGCGGCGTTGCTCGAGCAGTGCCCGCGCTGCTTGCAGGCAAACTAATCGCCGTTTGCTTTCGCCGGCAGTTTGCGTGAGAATTTGGATTTGTGGTGTGAAAGCAGAAGAGGATTCCCATGGCAGTCGCAATCGATCAACCCGGGCGTGTAGAGAGCGAGCCCAGCATCCGTCTGTCCATCATCGGCATGCGGTGTGCAGGTTGCGTCAAGACGGTAGAAAACGCGCTCAAAGGGGTGCGGGGAGTCAAGGCGGTCCACGTCAACTTCGCCGATCATTCCGCTATCGTCGAAGGCACCGCCAGCCCCGAACAACTGCGGGCGGCGCTCCAGGAAGTCGGTTACGACGCCGCGGTGATGGAGAGCCTGGAAGACCTGGAAGTCCAGGAGCGGCTTGAAGAAGAACGGTACCGGAGTTTACTGACCAAGTCCGCGTTGGCGGCGGCCTGGGGCGTTCCGCTGATGGTCGGCGAATGGCTGGAGATTTGGCCCAAGATCGGCACGCCCGAAGGCAGCAACGTTTGGTCTGTGATCGCCTTGATCACGTTTTTGGTGATGTACTACGCCGGCGGCCATTTCTTCAGCGGCGCGCTCAAATCGCTGCGCGGTGGGGCGGCCAACATGGACACCCTGATCGCCCTGGGCACCGGTTCGGCCTGGTTGTACTCCACCCTCGTGATCGATTTCGCCGAGGTCCTGCCGCGCGAGGCGACCCATCCTTACTTTGAGGCGGCGGTCATCATCATCGCCTTCGTGACTCTAGGCGGGGCCCTGGAGACCCGCGCGCGCGGCCGCGCTTCGGCGGCGATCCGCGCCCTGATCGGGTTACAACCCAGAACCGCCCGCGTAGTACGCGACGGCAAAGAGCTCGACGTGCCGATCGAGCAAGTAGGGGTAGGGGAAATCCTGCGCGTGCGCCCGGGGGAAAAGATTCCGGTCGATGGGGTCCTCGTCGAAGGTCACTCCAGCGTCGACGAATCCATGCTCACCGGGGAATCCATTCCGGTCGAGAAAGCCGAGGGCGACGAGGTGATCGGCGGCACGGTGAACCTGATGGGCAGCTTCCTGATGAAGGCGACCCGCATCGGCCGGGACACCGTGCTGGCGCACATCATCGAGTCGGTACGCCGCGCCCAAAGCAGCAAGCCTGAAATCGGCCGCCTAGTGGATCAGGTGGCGGCGGTATTCGTACCGGCGGTCGTGGGAATCGCCGCTTTTAGCTTTCTGGTCTGGTGGGCGGTGGGCCCCGAACCTGCCTTAGGCTATGCCTTCGTGACCTCGATGACGGTGCTGGTCATCGCCTGCCCGTGCGCTTTGGGCTTGGCGACGCCGATCTCGATCATGGTGGCGGTCGGTCGGGCGGCGCAAAGCGGGATTTTGATCCGCAACGGCGAGGCGCTGCAGAGCGCTGGCCGCTTGACCACGGTGGTGCTGGACAAAACCGGAACGGTGACCGCGGGCAAACCGAAAGTGACGGCGATCGAAGCCATGCCTGGCTGGACCGAGGAGCAAGTGCTGCAACTGGCCGCGAGCGTCGAGGCCGGTTCCGAACATCCCCTGGCGGGAGCCATTTTGAGCGAGGCCCAAGCCCGTGGGCAAGCCTTGCTGGCCGCGAGCGGTTTTGCCGCCGTGGCCGGCAAAGGCGTGCGCGCCAAACTCAACGGCCAGCAAGTCCTGTTTGGCAATCTGGCGCTTCTTAAAGAAGCAGGGATCGACTTAGGATCTGTTGCTCCACGCTTGGACGCTTATGCAGAGCAGGGCCAAACGCCCGTGGTCCTGGCGGTGGCCAAGCAGGTGGCTGGGATCGTGGTCGTGGCCGATACGATCAAACCCGACTCCAAACAGGCGATCTCTGAGCTCAAGGCCATGGGGGTGAAGGTCTGGATGGTGACCGGCGACAACGAGAAAACCGCCCGCGCCATCGCCCGCGAAGCCGGCGTCGATGAGGTGCGCGCCCAGGTGCTGCCGGAAGACAAGGCCAAGGTAGTACGCGAACTGCAAGGACGCGGTGAAATCGTGGGCATGGTGGGCGACGGCATCAACGACGCTCCGGCGCTCGCTCAGGCAAACGTCGGCTTTGCTATCGGCACCGGAACCGACATCGCCATCGAGACCGGAGACGTGGTGATCATGCAAGGGTCGCTGCGCAAGGTGCCGGAAACCATGAAACTCTCGCGGGCGACGGTGCGCAACATCAAACAGAACCTGCTTGGCGCGTTCGTCTATAACGTCTTGGCCATCCCGGTCGCGGCGGGGTTGCTCTATCCCTTCTTTGGCATTTTGCTCAATCCGATGATCGCCGGGGCCGCCATGGCGATGTCTTCGGTAACGGTGGTAAGCAACGCTAATCGCCTGCGCTACCTAAGGCTCTGACGGCCTGGAAGGAAGGGATTTTTGCCGCTTCCTCCGGTATAGGATAATCGGCGCCGACGCTGATCACAAAGCCTGCCGCCTGCTCGATGCTCATTCTCGACTTGACCACCTTGGATTGATGGACCATCACCGTAAAGCCGGAGGTGGGGTTAGGGGAGGTGGGGATAAACAAGACATATACCTCCCCTATTTGATTCGTCACGTAAGCCAGCATCCAAACTCCTTCCTTGGGATATTCCACGTACACCACTTCGCGTTTGGCGGTTTTTTCCTCGGTCGCAAACATCGCCAACACCTTCTGGGTGACCCGATAAATGGTATTGAGCAAAGGGATCTTGCCGATGACGGCATCGAAGGCGGAAATGATGAGCGAACGGCGGTATCTTGCCAGCGAGTAGCCGATGTAAGTGAGCAAGGCAACGCTCGATGCCAGCAAGGTGGTGGTAAACGAATAGCTGGCGGAATAACCGTAAAGACTGACGATGATGTCGGTCAGAATCTGCTTGGTGAAAAGCACGATTTGGATCGTCACCAGAATCGGGATGACCGCCACCACCCCGAGCAGAAAGTATTTGAAAAGCTGTTTGATCATCCTCCACATAGGTCGGCCTCTAATTAATCCCGGCACATTGTAAGAAATCCGGCTGGAACCAGAAAGCGCGTTTCGCGGAAGGCTTGAAAAATAAAGTGAGATTATTATATTATTAGCAGCCTTGATAAATGAGTGCTAACAGCTTTCGGCTTAAGCTGGTTTGGAAGGAGGTGCTATGGCAGCAAAAGAGATCCTGTTTTCCGAAGACGCTCGGCATCGCCTGCTTGCGGGCGTCAACATCTTGGCCGAGGCGGTCAAGCAGACTTTAGGCCCCAAAGGCCGCAACGTCGTATTGGAGAAAAGCTTCGGCGCCCCGACCGTGACCAAAGACGGCGTCACCGTGGCCAAGGAGATCGAGCTCAAGGACAAATTCATGGACATGGGCGCTAAGATGGTCAAGGAAGTCGCCTCCAAGACCGCCGACGTGGCCGGCGACGGCACGACTACCGCCACCGTGCTGGCGCAAGCGATCCTGCGGGAAGGAATCAAATCGGTCGCCGCCGGCGCCAACCCCATGGACATCAAGCGCGGCATCGACCAGGCGGTCCACGTCTGCGTCGAGGAGCTCAAAAAACTCTCCCGTCCCTGCACCGACAGCAAAGCCATTGCCCAGGTCGGTACGATTTCTGCTAATAACGACGAGGCCATCGGCAAACTCATCGCCGACGCCATGGAAAAAGTGGGCAAGGAAGGCGTGATCACGGTCGAGGAAGGCTCGGGGCTAGAGAACGAGCTGGAAGTCGTGGAAGGCATGCAATTTGACCGCGGCTACCTGTCGCCTTACTTCATCACCAATCAGGAGACTATGAGCGCCGAGCTCGAAGACCCTTACATCCTGATCCACGACAAAAAGATCTCCAGCATCCGCGATCTCCTGCCAATTCTGGAAAAAGTCGCTAAGGCCGGTAAGCCGCTCTTGGTGATTGCCGAGGACGTGGAAGGCGAAGCCTTAGCCACCTTGGTCGTGAACAACCTACGCGGCATCCTCAAAACGTGTGCGGTAAAAGCCCCAGGATTTGGCGATCGGCGTAAAGCCATGCTGCAAGACATCGCCATCCTCACCGGAGGCAAAGTCATCTCCGAAGAAGTCGGATTGGCTTTGGAAAAGACCGAACTTCAGGATTTGGGCCGGGCGCGTAAAGTCCGGGTAGAGAAAGAGAACACCACCATCGTCGACGGCGCCGGCAGCAAAGCCGAAATCGAGGGTCGAATCAAGCAGATTCGGGCGGAAATCGAAGAGGCCACGTCCGACTACGATCGGGAAAAGCTCCAAGAACGCCTGGCGAAGTTGGCCGGCGGGGTGGCGGTGATCCGGGTCGGTGCGGCCACCGAAGTGGAGATGAAGGAGAAAAAGGCGCGCGTGGAAGACGCCCTCCACGCCACCCGAGCCGCAGTTGAAGAGGGTATCGTGCCGGGCGGCGGAGTGGCGCTGATCCGAGCCCAAGCGGCCTTGCAAAACCTCAAAGGCAAAAATCACGACCAAACGACGGGGATCGCGATCCTGCGCCGGGCGATCGAAGAGCCGCTGCGCCAAATCGCCAAAAACGCTGGCGAGGAGCCTTCCGTGATCCTGCGTAAGGTGCAGGAAAACAGCGGAAACTTCGGCTACAACGCAGCGACCGGCGAATTTGGCGACATGATCGCAATGGGCATCCTCGATCCCACCAAAGTCACCCGCACGGCTCTGCAAAACGCCGCTTCGGTGGCGGGTTTGATGCTGACCACCGAGGCGATGGTGGCAGAACTTCCAAAGAAGGAAAAAACCCCCCCTGTCCCCTCGCCTTCAGAAGAAGAGGAATTCTAAGCTGCCCCAACCGCAAAGCCCCGCGATACGCGGGGCTTTTTTATGCCCCGTTGGTTTGTGCCGGCGATCTGGAAAACGGCGAACGTTAAAATGATACCGATGCCGCAGATTTACGACAACGTTCAATGGTAGGCGGCGAATCGGGCCCCGGCGCGCGACCGGTGCCATCGATCGGGTGCGTTCGATCCACGAGCAATGCAAAAAGCGGAACGTGCCGTTCTTCTTCAAACAGTGGGGCAGCGCCCGCAAGGATTTGACCGGGCGCGATCTGGATGGGCGTACCTACGATGAAATGCCGATTACCTATAGGAACAGAGGTATGTACCGACTTCGTTTCCTCATGCTTGTGGCTATGATCCTAACGGCGGCCGCCTTTAGGCTGCTTCCGCATCCGCCCAACTTTACACCCGTGGGCGCGATGGCCCTTTTTGGCGGAGCCTGCTTTGCCGATCGGCGCGCGGCTTTTGCCGTGCCGATGGCGGCGATGTTCCTGAGCGATCTGGCAATCGGCCTGATGAGCGGCGACCTGTCTTTAGGCTTGCACAGGCTCATCCCTGTGGTTTACGGCAGTTTTGCCTTGATCGTCTGTCTGGGGTTTTGGCTTCGAAGTCGCCGCACCGTCTTACCGATTGCGAGAGCCACCTTGGCCGGCTCAGTCCTGTTTTTCATCCTGACCAACTTTGGCGTCTGGGCGCTGGGGTCCTTTTATCCCAAGACCTGGGAGGGATTGGTCGCCTGTTATACGGCAGCCATCCCGTTCTTTCCCAACACCCTGCTGGGCGACGCGGTGTACGCGCTGTGCTCTTCAGTGGCCTAGCGCTGGCTGAAAAGGGGTTTCCCGCGCTGCGCGAACCAGCAATGGTCTTCTCGGAAGGCGGCTCGTGAGAATCGTTTCGCTGCTCCCCAGTGCGACGGAGATCATTTGTGCACTGGGTCTGCAAGATCAACTGGTGGGAGTCACCCATGAGTGCGACTATCCGCCGTTCGTCCGGCGACTGCCGAAGGTCACGCGCACGCTGATTCCCACCGATGCATCCAGCGGCGAGATCGACCGCTTGGTGCGTCGGAGATTGCAGACACAGCACGCGTTGTACACACTCGACCTGCCCGTGCTGAAGGCACTGCGGCCTGACCTGATCGTCACCCAGGCGCTTTGCGACGTCTGCGCGGTGGCCGCAGAGGAGGTGCAAGCCGCAGTCTGCACCCTTCCTGGCAGCCCACGGGTGATCCACTTGGAACCGCAAACCCTTTCGGACATCTTCACCTCCATCCGGCAGGTGGCGACGGCAGTGGGTGTGGAGCGGTCTGCAGAGGAAGTCATCACCAGGCTCACGGCTCGCATCGAGGCCGTCGTCGCACGTTCGGCCACGTTGCACCAGCGACCGCGCGTGGCCTTGCTGGAATGGCTCGACCCGCCGTTCTCCTGCGGCCATTGGAATCCCGAATTGGTGCGTTTGGCGGGAGGGATCGAAGGGCTGGGGAAGGAGGGCCAGCCGTCGCGCACGCTTGGCTGGGAAGAGGTGCGGGTCTGGCAGCCGGAGGTCGTCTTCATCGCCTGCTGCGGCTTCAGCGCGGAGCGGACATTGCGCGATCTGGCACTTTTGCGATCCGTTCCTGCATGGCAGGACCTGCCCGCGGTCCGCTCCGGTCGGGTGTATGTAACGGACGGTTCGCACTACTTCAGCCGTCCGGGGCCTAGATTGGTGGATAGTTTGGAAATCCTCGCGCATACCCTGCACCCTGACGTGCATCCCCTACCGGCTGGGCTGCCGCCGCCTGTATGTGTGAACAATCCAGCGGTGGTCAATCGCGCTTCCGGGGTGTTCGGCTGATGTCGCACCGCGTGCTGCTTTCCTGGAGTTCGGGCAAGGACAGCGCCTGGACCTTGCACGTGCTTCGGAACGACCCGAACGTCGAAGTGGTCGGCCTCCTGACCACCGTCAACACCACCCACGGGCGAGTCGCCATGCACTCGACTCGCCTGACGATCCTCGAGGCGCAGGCGCGCGCGGTCGGGCTTCCGCTCCAAGTCGTCCCCTTGCCGTGGCCCTGTTCCAATGAAGAGTATGAGCGCGCCATGCGCAGGGCGATCCAAGACGGGATCAAGATAGGAGCAACGCACGTGGCTTTCGGAGACTTGTTCCTGGAGGACATCCGCGCCTACCGGATCAAGCAACTCGAGGGCTCCGGCCTTAAGCCGCTGTTTCCGATCTGGCACGAGCCGACTGAGCTGCTCGCGCGTCAAATGGTTGATGCCGGCGTCGAGGCGGTCGTCACGTGTGTGGATCCAAAGAAGCTCTCGCCGTCGTTCGCCGGCCGTAGGTTCGATCATGCCTTCCTCGACGAACTGCCAGAAGGGGTCGATCCTTGCGGCGAAAACGGGGAGTTTCACACCTGCGTCCTTGCCGGGCCCATGTTCCGCGAGCCGCTGCGGGCAACGGTGGGTGAGGTCGTGGAACGCGACGGGTTCTATTTTGCCGACCTCAGGCTCGATCCGGCAATGGACAATCTTTAAGCCAGCTCGCGGTGCGTCCCGCCGTAGGACCCGGTCATGGTTCGAAAGGCTCCGCAGCTTCGTACCCTTTTCGGTCTTATGCTCCCGTCGCGGCGGGTGCGCGCGTCCCAAGGGATACAGGTGGCGAAAACCTTAAGGGGTCGTTTATCTTTGGGTTGGAGAGATTCAAGGAGAAGGCGGCTAAAGCGCAAGCTATAAGCTGGAGGATGCCATGACACCGACCATACGTACAAAACGAGTTTATGAACCGCCTGAGGACCAGGACGGCTTTCGCGTGCTTGTAGATCGGGTGTGGCCTCGTCGACTGAAAAAGGAACAGGTTCGGGCCAATTTGTGGCTACGGGAGGTAGCGCCGAGCACCGCTTTGAGAAGGTGGTTCGCTCATGACCCCTCAAAGTGGGACGAATTTAAGAACCGCTACTTTGCAGAACTTGACCGGAATCTTGAGAGCGTCCGAATGCTTGTTCAAATCGCAGCTAAACGCACCGTGACCCTGTTGTATTCGGCCCACGACCCAGAACACAATCAAGCCGTGGCGTTGCGAGAATACCTGCTCACCCGCTTTGAAAGCATGGCCGGCTAGGGTGCCCTTCTTGCGCCCGGCGCCGCGCAGCCCAGAGCCTTGAGCGCCCCGCGCACGAAGCAGTTCTTCTATTACGAACGATCGTCGCCAGAGGCATAGTGGGCCCAGTATTGTTGATGTTTGGGCTGACCCGTATGCCAGCGTCCAGCGCGTCGCTGCTCAACACTAAGAGCGTGTTCACTGCGCTGCTGGCGTGGTTCGATTCCGGGAAAACTTCGATCGGCGGATCCGCCTTGGGGATGCTCGCCATCGCCTTAGGAGCGGGCGTGCTCAGCTGGCCAAAAGGGTTCCGACTTTCCGGCGCGTGTCTTGCGTAGGATATAGACAACAACCTGACCCGCAAGGTGTCGCTCGCGGACGCAAGCTAGATGGCGGCAATCAAAGGCCTCTCGGCCGGCAGCGTGAACCTGGCGATGGCGCTCTCGCTTGGGGCAACTTGGCCGACGTTCTTCAACTAAGCAGGTGCTTTGCTGGTCGGGTGGCTAATTGGTGGGCCCTGTAGGACTCGAACCTACGACCCAGGGATTATGAGTCCCCTGCTCTAACCGACTGAGCTAAGGGCCCTGCAAGCAATCAATCCTCGAGGAAGCTGCGCAACACCTCCGAACGCGAAGGATGGCGCAGCTTGCGCAGCGCTTTGGCTTCGATCTGACGGATCCGCTCGCGGGTCACGTCGAACTGCTTGCCGACTTCCTCCAGCGTATGGTCCGTATTCATGTCGATCCCAAACCGCATCCTGAGCACCTTGGCTTCCCGAGCGGTGAGACTGGACAGCACGTTCTGCATCGCCTCGCGCAACCCTTCGATCGTGGCCGCCTCGACCGGAGACATCGCTTTGGAGTCTTCGATGAAATCGCCCAAGTGCGAGTCCTCATCGTCGCCGATCGGCGTCTCCATAGAAATCGGTTCTTTGGCGATCTTGAGCACCTTGCGCACCTTGTCCTCCGGCATATCCATGCGCCGGGCCAATTCCTCGGGCGTAGGCTCGCGCCCCATTTCCTGGAGCATCTGGCGCGATACCCGATTGAGCTTGTTGATGGTCTCGATCATGTGCACCGGGATGCGGATGGTGCGCGCTTGATCGGCGATCGAGCGGGTAATCGCCTGACGAATCCACCAAGTGGCATAGGTAGAAAACTTATATCCGCGCCGGTATTCAAATTTATCCACCGCCTTCATCAGGCCGATATTGCCTTCCTGGATCAAATCCAAAAACTGCAGACCGCGATTTGTGTATTTCTTAGCGATGGAGATGACCAGCCTTAGATTGGCCTCGATCATTTCCTTCTTGGCGCGGCGCGCCTTGGCCTCGCCGATGGAGACGCGGCGGTTGATGTCCTTGATTTGGTCGATGCTTAGGTAATTGGCTTGTTCAATAGCCAAAAGCCGGCTTTGGGCCCGCCGAATCTCGTCCGCACACGCTTTCAAAGCCTCCGCGTAGGGTTCGCCGGAATTTAGGTGCGATTCTAACCACTGAGGATCGGTTTCGTGCCCGACAAACGTCTCGATGAACAGCTTGCGCGGCATCTGCGCCTGTTTCACGCACAGGTCGAGAATCCGCTTTTCTTCTTGCCGGATCTCCGCCACCACTGCCGCCAAGATCTCGGTCAACTCTTTGAAAAACTGCGGCGTGCGCCGAAACTCCATGAAGATTTCGGCCAGCCCCGCGTAGGCCTCTTGCGTGCGCTTGTCCTCGTAGCCGTATTGCTTTAGGCAATTGAGGACTTCCTGGTAACGGGTCTTTACGAGCTCCAACTTAGCCTTGACCTCTTCCAGGTCGGGCCCCTTAGACTCTGCGATTATTTCCGCATCGTCCTCATTAACAACCAGCAAGTCGTCTTCTTCGATCTCGTCTTCGTCCAGCCCGCCGGCTTCGATAAAATCCGAAATGAAGTCGGTCACCTTGGCTTGGCCGTTGACGACTTGCTCGAAGCAATGAATGAAATGCTCGACCACCTTGGGAAAGCGGGATAAAGCCTCAGCCACTTGATTTTGACCTTCCTCGATCCGCTTGGCCAGCTCGAGCTCCCCTTCGCGAGTTAAGAGCTCAACCGTCCCCATCTCGCGCATATACATCCGCACCGGGTCGGTCGTCCGACCAAACTCGCTGTCGTCTGCCACCAAAGCAGCAGCCACCTCAGCCGCTTCCTCTTCGTCGCTCACGACTACATCGGGCAGCAACTGGCCATCGTCTGGGGCCTCTTCCACCACTTCGATGCCCATGTCGTTGATCATGGCGATAATATCTTCCACTTGGTCGGGATCGATAATATCGCTGGGCAAGTGATCGTTGACCTCAGAGTACGTCAAATACCCTTGCATTTTCCCCCGCGCAATGAGTTCTTTGATCTGCGACTGTTGCTGCTCTCGGTTCATAATCGATTTAACCTGTCAATATTGCACCCTGCGGCAGAAGAAAGCTTTAAATTATAGCAATAACCACTGCACAACTTAAAAGCAGAGATCTTCTCCCATCAGCCGACGCAGTTCGGCTTTTTCCTGCGCGCTTAACCCTTCCGTGTCTGCTTTTTGGGTCAAGGCCTTAAGGCGTAACCTGCGCGCCTTTCGCTGCAGGACAAAAGCCGCGTCCAAAAGCTCTTTTTCCGGCTCGCGTATGGCTTGGAGCTCTTTCTGCGCCAACAATTCCCGCAACTTGGCTTCATAAGGGCTATTTTGCAATTTATCCCGCAAAAGTTCAGAGTTAAGCGTCTGCGCGTCCCAAGCCGATACCAAGTGCGCCAGCAATTCTCCATGTTGACCTGCCCGCGCCGCCTCCAAGAATTCAGCCGGCAACCGTTCAAACGCCCGAGGGTGATGAAGCAAGAGAGCCGCTACCCGTTCCTCCAGGCGCGGCCCACGCAAACCCAACTCCTGTGGCTTGGCCTGAACATTTCTTTCGACGATCGGAGTGCCGGCAAGTTCCACCAGGCGATCCTCCATCATGCGGCGAAACTCCCCGTCCTGAAGGCGCCGCAACAGCGGCCTAGCCCGCTCCCGCAGAGCGAGGCGATCCTCCAGTTGGGAAAGATCCAAGCCCTCGCTTACCGCCCGAAAGAAGTAGGCCGACAGCGGTTCGGCCTGATGCAGCCGGCGCGTAAATTCCTCAACCCCCTGGCTACGAACCAAGGAATCCGGGTCTTCCCCTGGCGGCAACCACAGAAAGCGCACTTTGCGCCCCGGCTGCAGGTGCGGCAAAGCCGCCTCGAGCGCACGCCAGGCCGCCTTCGCGCCAGCCGCGTCGCCATCAAAGCAAAACACCAACTCCTCCGTGTGTTGGAAGAGCAACTGGATGTGTTCGGAGGTGACGGCCGTACCCAAAATCGCGACCGCATTGGGAATCCCGTGTTGCGCCAAAGCGAGAACGTCGAGGTAGCCCTCCACCACCACGATCCGCGCGGGTCGACCGCCTGTACGCCACAACTCGTACAGCCCATAGACTTCGCGGCCCTTGGTGAAAATTTGGCTTTCCGGGGAGTTGAGGTACTTAGGGCCACGGCTATCTAAGGCGCGCCCGCCAAAACCGACGACCTGACCGCGGCGGTTGCGAATAGGAAAGATGAGGCGATGGCGGAAGCGGTCGTAATGCTCCCCATCTTCCTTGGCAACGACCAGACCCACTTCTTTTAACAGAGTCACGTCGAACCGCCGGCTTAAGGTTTCAAAGGCCGGTGGCGCATAACCTAGGCCGTAGCGTCGAGCCGTCTTGCCGTCCACCCCGCGCTGGCGCAAATAATCGACCGCCGCTTTTCCGCTTGGAGTTTTGAGCTGGTGAGCATAAAAAACCGCGACTTCTTGATTGATCTGGTAAAGCGCTTGTAAGCGTTGCCGCCTCGCTTCTTCGGCTGCCTGATTGGGCTCCCATTCGTGTGGAACTTTTAAGCCATACTGGGCGGCGAGAGTCTCGACCGCCTCCGGGAAGCTCAGGCGATCGTACTCCATCAAAAAGCGGATAACCGAGCCGGAAGCCCCACAGCCAAAGCAGTGGTAAAGCTGCTTGCTCGGGCTGACGGTGAAACTCGGGGTTCTCTCCTCGTGAAAAGGGCAACGGGCCACATAATTGCGGCCCGTTTTTTTAAGCGGCACGCGGGCGTTGATCACCTCGACGATGTCCGCCCGCGCCAACAATTCGGTTATAAACGACTCAGGGATACGCCCCGCCATCGCTACCGGCCAACGGGGCCATCGCGCTCACCGGGCGAGCGCCGCTTTGACCTTGGCGCTCACCTGGCTTAAGTCGGCGCGCCCTTGGACCTGGGGCTTGAGCTTGGCCATGACTTTACCCATGTCTTGTATCCCCTTCGCCCCGATCTCGGCGATGGCGCTTTGGATCAAAGCATCGATTTCAGCCTCGGTCAAAGCCTGCGGCAAATAAGACTGGATCACTTCCAGTTCGGCTTGCTCTTTCTCCGCCAGATCGGCGCGCCCGGCGGCGGCGAACTGGGCGATGGATTCCCGCCGTTGCTTGGCCATTTTATCCAGCACCGCCAGCACTTGGGCGTCATCGAGCTCGATCCGCTCGTCCACTTCACGTTGCTTGATTGCCGCCAGAATCAGCCGAATCGCCGCAAGCCTGGACTTGTCGCCGCCCTTAAGCGCGGCTTTCATGTCCTCTTGGATGCGGTGTTTGAGACTCATTTCAGGCAACCGCTCGGCCCCGACGCAGGTTTTCCAACGCAAAGCGCTCCCGCGCCAAACGTTTCAAGTGGCGTTTAACCGCAGCCGCCGCTCTGCGTTTGCGCTCTTCGCAGGGCTTTTCGTAATATTCTCGCCGGCGCACCTCCGACAGCACACCGGCTTTCTCACAGGCGCGTTTAAAGCGCCGCAAGGCAACGTCGAACGGTTCGTTCTCTTTTACGCGAATAGCAGGCATCCAATCTCCTTCAAAGTGTTAGTCAAATGCCAAATTATAAGCGCAACTTCGCTTTTCATCCACTTACTCTCGACAGGGTTTACCCAAACGTGGAGAATTTAAGCATGTGGCTTAAAGCTTTCCATCTGATTTTCATGGTAACCTGGTTTGCCGGGCTGTTCTACTTGCCCCGCCTGTTCGTCTATCACGCGCTCGCCGAGGACGAGATCGGCCGCGAACGCTTCAAGATCATGGAACGCAAGCTGTATTTCGGGATCATGACGCCGGGGATGATTTTGACTTTCGTTTTTGGATTTTGGATGCTGGCCGATTATGCCTGGGCGTTGTATGGAAATCAGGGCTGGCTGCACGCCAAACTGGCTCTTCTTGGCGGGCTGGTGGCTTACCACGTGGCTTGCGGGAAGTGGCTGCTCGATTTTGCCCGCGACCGCAACCGCCACGGACACGTGTTTTTTCGTTGGGTCAACGAGATCCCGGTGCTGTTTTTGTTCGCCATCGTGATTTTAGCGACGATCAAACCGTTCTGATATGGTAGACGCACGGCCGCATTGGGAATGGAGGACGAGACTTACCCCCCGCCTTGGCTTTCTGCTGGGCTTTTTGTTTTGCGTCGGGCTGCTTGCGGTGGCGGCTTGGCTTCAATTCGTCCAGGGGCTAGAACCCTGTCCCTTGTGCATCACCCAACGGGTATTCGTGCTTCTCGCCGGGTTGGTGTTATGCGCTGCAGCCTGGCACAATCCCCAGCGTCTAGGCCGCAGGATCTACGCCACCTTCGCCGCGGCGTTGGCGCTCGGCGGCGCTACGGTATCCGCGCGCCACGTTTGGTTGCAGCACCTGCCCGAGGAAGAAGTGCCGGCCTGCGGCCCAGGCTTGAGTTACGTGTTTGAACACTTGCCGCTGACCGAAACCTTGAAGCTCTTAGTCAGCGGTACCGGCGAGTGCAGCAAAATAGACTGGGTTTTCCTAGGGCTGAGCATCCCAGGCTGGACTTTGATCGCGTTCTTGCTGTTGGCCGGCTGGTCCTTGTGGAACGGCTGGCGATAAGCCTTAATCCCGCGCTTTGAGCCTTGCATGGAGTGGACTGCGCCGGGGGAAATGGGCCCTAAGAAATTCCATCTGATCGCTCAAAATCCTGCGACCCTGCAGGTAGATGTATTCGGCGTGCGTGGGCGTAAAAGGAATGGCGATGAGTTCCATTCCCGCCTCCTCTGGCGTCCGGCCGGCCTTGTAATTGTTGCAGCGCTTGCAGGCGGTTACCACGTTGTTCCAAGTGTCGGTACCGCCCCGACTCAAAGGCGTGACGTGATCGCGCGACAGATCCCGATGCCGAAACCGCCCCCCACAATACAGGCACAGGTAATCGTCGCGCCGGAACAGCGTCCGGTTGCTCAAAGGCGGCGTATAATTGGGACGATGATGCTTGTGCTGCAGGCTATAGCCGTAAGTAGCGATGATGGAGTGAATCTCGATCACGCTGCGCCGCCCGCTGCGGGCGTTGATCCCGCCGCGGATCCGATATAAGCGTGTACCGCAGGTGTATGCCACCTGCCCTAGGCAATACAGCTTGACCGCCTCCTGATACCCGATCCACTCCAACGGCAGACCGGAAGCGTCAGTGCGCAGTACCTGCAACGACAAAGAGTCCATCCAAGCCTCCATTTTAGTGAGCCACCAGCCAAGAACCAAAGCGCAAACTCTATCTCCGCCTACGCTGCCGCCTCCCTTCGGTTCCCTCTTTTATTTTAAGTTATTGTTTTTGCTAGCTATTTACTAGCTGTCCAGAAATCTTCCAACTTGATTGAACCCAAGCATTCATGAGATTTCGGAAGGAATTTTCGCGAGTTTTCCACAAACTTATCCACAGATTTTGTGAATAACCTCAAGACCTCGCAGATGGCGCGATAATACTGCAAAGTTCGACCATTCCCAAGGCGCTTAGACTGCATGCCGATCATTCTTAAAGTCGCCGTTTTGGCTCCCATTCCCAAGATCTTCGATTATTTACCGCCAGCCTCCGAGCCTGACCCTTCCCCCAGCCTTGGCGTGCGCGTGACCGTTCCCTTTGGACGCAAGCTCCAAGTAGGGATTGTCTTGGGCGTAGACACTATAAGCGCCGTTGACGAGAGCCGGCTGCGGCAAGCGATAGCCTATTTAGACCATGAACCTCTCCTCGGGGCTGCCGATCTGGCGTTGGCGCGCTGGGCCGCGCGCTACTATCATCACCCCATCGGCGAGGTCCTGGCCAGCGCGCTGCCTACCCTGCTGCGCCAGGGGAGGCCGGCGCGGGTTCAAGCCGGGATTCATCTGCGCCTGACTCCGTCTGGTCAGACCGCCACACCCCCGGCGCGCGCCGCCAAACAAGCCGCTTTGCTGAGTTTACTGCGCCAACATGAAGGAATCTTGACGGCCGAGGTTTTAAGCCGCCTAGATTGGGACTGGCGTTCCCCGGCCAAGGCTTTGGCCGCCAAGGGCTGGGTGCAGATCGAACAAGCACCTCCGCCCACCTTAAGCGGGCAGAAAACCCAGGCGCGCTTTGAGCTCAACGCCGCCCAACGGCAGGCCGTCGCGGCGGTCGCCGCCAATCTGGACCGCTTCCACGCCTACCTGCTGGAGGGAGTGACCGGCAGCGGCAAAACCGAGGTTTATCTGGAAATCATCCACGAGCTCCTAGCGCTTGGGCGTCAAGCCTTGGTCTTGCTCCCAGAAATCGCCCTCACCCCTCAGCTCAAAGCCCGCTTTCAAAATCGGCTTCCCTGCCCGATTGGGGTCTATCACTCCGGGCTCAGTCCCGGTGAGCGGCTGAGTAATTGGCTCGGCTTTCAGCGCGGTGAGCTGCCGATTCTCTTGGGCACGCGATCGGCAGTGTTTGCCCCCATGGCCAGACCCGGCCTGATCGTGGTCGATGAGGAACACGACCCTTCCTTTAAACAACAGGACGGCTTTCGCTTCTCCGCCCGCGACGTGGCCGTGGCTCGGGCGCGCCAGCTGGGCATCCCGATCGTGTTGGGATCGGCCACCCCCGCCTTGGAAAGCCTGCACAACGCTCAGCAAGGCCGCTATCGTCTGCTGTACCTACCCGAGCGCGCAGGCCAGGCTAAAGCGCCCCTCCTCAAATTGATAGACATCCGCAACCGCCCGCTCAAAGCGGGACTCGCCCCGCCCGTGCTGGCGGCGATCGAAGCCACTTTAAGCCGAACGGAGCAGGCGCTGCTGTTCTTGAACCGCCGCGGCTTTGCCCCCGTTCTGATTTGTCACGCCTGTGGCTGGGTCGCCGACTGCGCGCGCTGCGCCGCCCGCTTGTGCCTGCACCGCCGCGAACTTCGCCTCTGCTGCCACCATTGCGGCCATACCCGATCTTTGCCCACGCATTGCCCAAACTGCAGAGCCAAAGACCTGCGCGCCCTGGGACAGGGCACCGAACGCCTCGAAACCGAACTGTCCGCCTTATTTCCCAGCGCCCGCATCGCCCGCCTCGACCGCGACGCCACCCGCCGCAAAGGCAGCCTGGACAAAACAATCGCCGCCGTCCATCGAGGTCACGTCGATCTGCTGCTCGGCACGCAAATGCTCTCCAAAGGGCACCATTTCCCCAACGTCACCTTGGCAGTCATCGTCGATGCCGACGCCGGCCTCTACAGCACCGACTTCCGCGCGTCCGAACGGTTGGCGCAGCAGGTCTTGCAAGTGGCAGGCCGCGCCGGAAGATCCGAAAAACCCGGGCAAGTGCTGATCCAAACCCGCCACCCCGACCACCCCCTGTTGACTGCCTTGCTCCGCGGGGGGTATCCGGAATTTGCCAAGCACGCGCTGGCAGAACGCCGAACCGCCGGCCTTCCCCCTTACAGTTACCAGGCCCTGCTGCGGGCCGAAGCCCACCAACCCGAATGGCCGGAACGCTTTCTCGACCAAGCCGCAGCGCACGCCAGAAGCTTGGCCGCCGAAGCGGTCCAAGTGCTCGGACCGGCGCCTGCCCCGATGCCAAGACGGGCCGGCTATTACCGCGCCCAACTGCTCCTCCAGGCGGAAAGGCGCCCCCCCCTGCATCACCTGCTCGATCGGCTGCTCCCGTATCTTGCCACCTTACCGGATCGGCGCAAGGTCCGCTGGTCGCTGGACGTGGATCCGGTGAGCTTAGATTGATCCGGACGCGGCCAAAAACGCCTCCACCTGGGCGCGGGAGGGAATGCCGGGGCGCGCGCCCAGTTTGGTGCAGCCCAAAGCTGCGGCGGCTGAGGCAAAGCGCAAGGACTCAAGCCAACTCAGCCCATCGGCAAGAGCCACCGCAAACGCGCCGTGGAAGATGTCGCCCGCCCCGGTCGTATCCACCGCCTGGACCGGGAAGGCCGGCAGCGCCCCGCGGCTTGCGCCGCGCTGCCAAATCAAGCCCTCCTCGCCCAAAGTGATGACGCAGGTTTTGGCCTTGACCGCGAGCTTCGCCAGCGCCTCCGGCGGATCGTCCCGTCCCAGCCACTGCGCGGCGAACTTGCGCGAGGCGATGAGGTAGTCGACCTCAAACATCAGCTTTTCGGTTCCGGCGTGGAGGGAACCCGCATCCAGGACCGTAGCCGCGCCAGACCGCTGAAAATACGGCAGAAACCGGCAGGAAAGCTCCAACTCGTGGCCGTCGAACAGCGCGACCTTGGCCGCAAGCCCCTCAAGATCGACCGCCTCGGCAGCCAAAGGCAAAGTAGCGCCGCGGTAATTGACCAAGGCCCGCCGGCCATCCGGTTTGACCAGCACCACCGACACCGGCGTAGGCGCATCGCCGCGGTACACAAATGCGGTCTCCACCCCCTCCTGAACCAACTCCTGAAAGTGCGCCTGACCGCCAAGATCGCGTCCCAAGTAGCCTACAAAAGCCGCCCGGCGCCCAAGTCTTGCCACCGTGACCGCGGCGTTGGCGGCAGGCCCGCCGCCGCAGCCTATAAATTCGGAAGCGACGCATTTTTCGTCCGCCTCCGGGTGATGGTCGACTTTGAACACCAGATCGTAGCTGGCCTGGCCGATACAAACGACATCCACGCGCATGGCATCAGTCCCAACGAAACAACCAAAACACCCAGCCCAAAAGCGTTTTAGGCGACTCCTCCGCAGGCGGTTCGGCCGCGCCGAAATTGAGCGCGTAAATCTTCTCTGCCCGCTCGGCGAGTTCGGTCATTCCTAATTGGCGGTAAGCGTCCGCCATGATTTTTAATGCCCAGGGCACCGCCCCAGTGCCCGGATAATTTTCGACGATGTAGGCGGCGCGATTGGCCGCGGCCAGATACGCTTGTCGCTGAAAATAAAAGCGCGCCACGTGCAATTCGTGCCTGGCCATCCAGTGGAACAAGGCCAGCTTGCGCTGCTCGGCGTCTTGGCGGTATTCGCTGTTTGGAAATTTTTCCAGCAAGGTCGAAAAATCCTGATAGGCCTCGGCCAAGGGACTGACGTCGCGGCTGGTCAGGTCGATGGGGAAATAGCGCTCCACAAACCCCATCCTCTGGCTGGTGTGGATAAGCCCGCGCAGATAATAAGCGTAATCGAGGCGCTGGTGGGCCGGGTAAAGCTTGAAAAAGCGGTCGATGGTCGCCAAAGCCGATTCGGCATCGCCTTGCTTGTACTGGGCGTAGGCCAGATCCAAAAGCACCTGCGCTCCGTAACGGCCGAACGGATAGCGCGATTCCAGCGTTTGATACAATTCGATCGCCCGGCTGTAGCTGCCTTGATCCAATTTCTCCTTAGCCTGGCGGTACAAGTCCTCTTCCGGCACGACCTCCACCGGTTTGGGCCGGTGTTCGAACCATCCCTGGACGGCAGAGCAAGCGCAAAGCCACCCACATATCCCCGCGATCAATAGTACCCGCATGGTTTTCCTGCAAGAAGCGTCGAAAATCGAGAGAGTATATGCCAAAATATTAAGCCGCCTTCCGCTCGGCCCTGCACGATCGGAAAGCTACAGCTTAACAGGGGCTTTATGCTGCGCAAAATTCTTATCGCCAACCGCGGCGAGATCGCCGTCCGCATCATCCGCGCCTGCGCCGAAATGGGCATTTTGTCGGTGGCCGTCTACAGCGAGGCCGATCGCCACGCCCTGCACGTCAAAAAAGCCGACGAAGCCCACAGCTTAGGCGAGGACCCGCTGGCCGGCTATCTCAACCCGCACAAGCTGGTCAACCTCGCTTTGGAGACCGGCTGCGATGCCATCCACCCTGGCTACGGCTTTCTGGCGGAGAACGCTCAGTTTGCCGAAATCTGCGCGCGCCGCGGGATTTGTTTCATCGGTCCGAGCGCCGAGATCATCCGCCGCATGGGCGACAAAACCCAAGCGCGAAGGACCATGCAGCAGGCCGGAATTCCCATCCTTCCAGGCAGCGAAGGCAGCCTCTCGAGCGTTGAGGAAGCCTTAGAAGAAGCCTCTCGTCTCGGCTACCCGGTGATGCTCAAGGCCACTTCCGGCGGCGGCGGGCGGGGGATTCGGCGTTGCAACTCGCCCGCAGAGCTTAAGCACTACTACGAGCGCGTAGTCTCTGAAGCCGTCAAAGCCTTCGGTTCTGCCGAAATTTTCTTGGAAAAATGCATTGAGAAGCCGCGCCACATCGAGGTGCAGATTTTGGCCGACCACTACGGCCATGTCATCCATCTATTCGAGCGCGACTGCTCGATCCAACGCCGCAACCAAAAATTGATCGAGATCGCCCCTTCGCCGGGTCTTACCGAGGCTGAAGCCGAGCGCGTCTGCGCCCTGGCGGTGAAGGCCGCGCGCGCCGTGGGCTATCGGAACGCCGGCACGGTCGAGTTTCTATGCGACCAAGAAGGCAATTTTTACTTCATGGAGATGAACACCCGCATCCAGGTCGAGCACACCGTCACCGAGGCAATCACCGGCGTCGACATCGTCGAGGAACAAATCCGCATCGCTTCCAATCTGCCGCTGCGCTACTCCCAAGACCAGGTGCAAAAGCGCGGGTTTGCCATCCAGTTCCGGATCAACGCCGAAGACCCGCGCAACGATTTCCTCCCCAGCTTCGGGCGGATCACCCGCTACTACGCTCCGGGCGGCCCTGGAGTGCGCA
This sequence comes from Methylothermus subterraneus, assembly GCF_054656915.1. Lineage (NCBI taxonomy): Bacteria > Pseudomonadati > Pseudomonadota > Gammaproteobacteria > Methylococcales > Methylothermaceae > Methylothermus > Methylothermus subterraneus. The sequence goes on along the minus strand of NZ_BAAHXK010000003.1, from coordinate 104,224 downwards.
CCGACACGGCGATCTATACCGGCTACGAAATTCCCCCCTTCTACGACTCGATGATCGCTAAACTCATCGTCTGGGCCCCTACCTACGAAGACGCGATCAACCGCGGCCGCCGCGCCCTGGACGACATGGAGATCAGCGGGATCAAGACCACAAGGGCGTATTACCAGCAAATTCTAAAAACCGCCGATTTCCGCTCGGGCCGTTTTGACACCGGCTTCGTCGAGCGGCATCCGGAGCTTACCCGCTATTCGGAAAAACGCAGCAAGAGCCACATCGCCACCGCGCTCGCGGCCGCGATCGCCGCGCACGCTGGACTGTAAGGAGGAGCCATGAAAATCCACCTCACCGACCTCATCCTGCGCGACGCCCACCAGTGCCTGATCGCCACGCGCATGCGCACCGAAGACATGTTGCCGGCGTGCGCCAAACTCGACCGCGTGGGCTACTGGTCGCTGGAATGCTGGGGCGGAGCCACCTTCGATGCGTGCCTGAGGTTCCTCAAAGAGGACCCGTGGGAACGGCTGCGCGCGCTGCGCCGCGCTTTGCCCAACACGCGCCTGCAGATGTTGCTGCGCGGGCAGAACCTTTTGGGTTACCGTCACTACGCCGACGATGTGGTCGAGGCTTTTGTCGCCTGCGCGGCGCGAAACGGCATAGACGTGTTTCGCGTCTTCGACGCCTTAAACGACTTAAGAAATCTTAAAACCGCCATCGCCGCCGTCAAGCGCGCCGGCAAGCACGCCCAAGGCACCCTCTGCTACACCATCAGCCCGGTGCACAGCGTCGAAGGCTTCGTCGAGCTGGCCAAGGAACTGGCCAGGATGGACTGCGATTCGATCGCGATCAAGGACATGGCCGGGCTGCTGACGCCGAAGGTGACTTACGAGCTGGTGCGCGCGATCAAACAAGCGGTCAAGCTCCCTTTGCATCTGCATTGCCACGCCACTTCGGGCTTGGCGGAAATGTGCCATCTGAAAGCGGTCGAAGCCGGGTGCGAGCACCTCGACACGGCCATCTCCTCATTCGCCGGCGGCCCCAGCCATCCGCCCACCGAAAGCCTAGCCTTTGCCCTCAAAGACCTAGGCTACGAAGTCGAACTCGACTTTCCGCTCCTCGAAGAGCTTGCTGCCTATTTTTGGGAAGTGCGGCGCAAATATCATCGCTTCGAGCCGGAGTACACCGGACCCGACCCGCGCGTTCACTTCCACCAGATTCCCGGCGGGATGATTTCCAACTTGTACCATCAGCTCAAAGAGCAAGGCGCGCTTCATCGGCTCGAGGAAGTGCTGGCCGAGATCCCCAAAGTGCGCGCCGATCTAGGCTATCCGCCGCTGGTCACCCCGACCTCGCAGATCGTCGGCACCCAGGCGGTCATCAACGTATTGAGCGGAAAGCGCTACCAGACCATCACCAACGAGGTCAAGCACTACCTCCAAGGCGGCTACGGCAAACCGCCGGCACCAGTCAACGAGGCGCTCAAATCCCAAGCTATCGGGCAAGAAGACCTCATCGATTGCCGCCCGGCCGACCTTCTGCCGCCGGAGATGGAGGCCTTAAGGGAACAAATCGGCGAGCTGGCCAAGTCCGAAGAAGACGTTTTGATCTACGCCATGTTCCCCGATATCGGCCGCCAATTCTTGGAGCAGCGCGCCGCCGGCGCTCTGCAGCCCGAACCCATCGAACCGCCCGAGACCTACGCGCCTCAAGTCGCCCCGACCGAATTTAACATCCACCTGCACGGGGAAACCTACCACGTGCGCATCACCGGCGCCGGCCCCAAACACCAAGCCGAAAGGCATTTTTACCTCGTGGTCGACGGCGTACCCGAGGAAGCCGTCATCGAGACCTTGGACGAGGTGGTCTTAAGCGGCGGGGCCGAAGGGGCGGTACCGCGCAGGCTCTCCAGCCGCCGTCCCAAGGCGCAAAGCGAAGGGGATGTGACTTTGGCCATGCCGGGCAACATCGTCGAAGTCTTGGTCGGCGAAGGCCACAAGGTAAATGCCGGCGATCCCTTGCTGGTGGTTGAAACCATGAAGATGGAAACCGAAGTCCAGGCCCCCATCGCCGGCACCGTCACCCAAATCTACGTGCGCAAAGGCGACTCGGTCACCCCTCAGGAGACCTTGCTGCACATTGAGCCTTAAAGCCAGCGACGTAGAGACTTGTAAACACCAGCGCTTTTTTAAGATCGGCTGTTGCGCAGCCACATCCTGCCTTTCGCTTAAGTTTCGGCGTTTGGCGAAAATAACGGCATGCGCCCTTGGAACCTCAAAACCCGCCTGATCTTAAGCTTGGCCGCTTTGCTGGCAGCGATCGGGCTTTTAGGAAGCCTGTGGGTCGTCGGCCACGTGCGCCAGTCGGTGGCCGAGGAGATGGAATCGGCCATGCAGCTTGCGCGCGAGTGGGTGGAGGCGCGCCTGAAAGCGCCGGCGTCGCCGGAAGAGGCCAAGCGGGTGCTTGCGGAGTTTCGCAGCCTGCGCCACGTGCGCCTAGTCGTGGACGAGGCGGGCATCGCCCCAAACCTGCCGCCGGCGGCGCCGGCGTGGTTTGCGCGCTGGGTGGCGCCAGAGGCGATGCGCGAAGATTACGCCTTGCCTTTGGCCAGAGGGACGCTGCACTTGGCCTTGATCGCCGATCCCAAGGACGAGATCGCCGAAGCCTGGCAAGAAACTAAAGTTTTTTTGAGCTTGATCGGGGCATTGGCGCTGGGCTTTTTTGGGGCGAGCGTGGCGCTCGTGAGCTGGGCTTTCCGCCCGGTCGAGGCGATTCTTGAAGGCTTTTTGGCCTTAGAGCGCGGGGAGTATTCGTGGCGCCTGCCGCGTTTTGCTCCGCTTGAGTTTGCGCGCATCGCCTCCGGCTTCAATCATTTGGCCGAGACGCTCGCGCGCGTGCACGCTGAAAACGCGCGGTTGACGCGCCGCTTGCTCAAAATCGAAGAGGACGAACGCCACCTGCTGGCGCGCGAACTCCACGACGAGCTGGGGCAGAGGTTGAGCGCGATCAAACTCATGGCGCGCTCGATCCCAAAAGCTCAAGGCCAGGCCAAAGAACAAGCCGCCCAAACCATCTTGAGGAGCGTCGATCAGCTGTTTCAAATCGTGCGCGCTAGGATCCAAAACTTAAGGCCTTTGATGCTCGACGACTTGGGGCTGACGGCGGCGATCGCCCACCTTGTCGCCGATTGGCAAAGCAAACAACCCGCGGTCCAGATCGCGCTCGACTTGGACGAGACCGCAGACCATTTCCTCCCTAAGGAAAACTGGATTCACCTTTACCGCATCGTGCAAGAAGCTTTGACCAACGCCTTCAAACACGCCCAGCCGCAAACCGTCAAAGTCGCCTTGCGCCGACAGACAAGCCAAATACTCGAACCGGCCTGGTTTTTAGAAGTGGCCGACGACGGCCAAGGAGCCAACTTGGAACAGGTGTCCGGGTGCGGATTGAGGCTGCTGCGCGAGCGCGCCGAAAGCCTAGGCGGCCGCCTTGAGCTTTGCAGCCAACCGGGACAAGGGTTGAGCGTACGCGTATGGCTACCGGAGAAGACCGATGATCTCGATCCTGCTCGCCGATGACCACGCGGTGGTGCGCGCCGGCTACCGCTTTTTGCTGTCCCAATTTCCCAGGTTCAGGATCGTCGCCGAAAGCGCAGACAGCGACGGCACCTACCACAAGTATTTCCAATACCACCCGCAGGTTTTGATTCTCGACCTGGCTTTGCCGGGAAGTGGGGGCCTGAGCGTGCTCCGCCGCATCCTGGGGCGCGATCCCAAAGCCAAGGTTTTGGTCGTGACCATGCACGAAGAAGCCCTGTACGCCAAGCGCGCGCTCGAAGCAGGCGCCAAAGGCTATCTTCCCAAAAGCGCCGATCCCGACTTGTTGCCGAAGGCGATCGAGAAAGTGGCGCGCGGCCAAACCTATGTCGCCGAGCCCATCGCCCAAGCCCTCCTCGCCCAGTACGCCTCAGGCCACCCCGAAGGAATGCTCGCGCGCCTTTCACCGCGCGAGTTCGAAATCTTCTGCCTAGCGGCCCGCGGCCTAACGCTCAAACAAATCGCCACCAACCTCCACATCAGCTACAAGACCGCCGCTAATTATCTTACCCAGATCAAGCACAAGCTAAACGTCGCCACCCTCGCCGAGTTGACCCACCTGGCTTATGTACACAAGCTCTTCGATACCGTCATTTGACCCGCTCAGGGAACGTTGGCTACACTAACCCCCCAAAGTGACAAGGAGAAGCTCCTATGCCAGCCGGTAGATCGCTCTCTTACCCCGAAGAAGACCTGGCTTTCTGGCGCAGCCTGCGCTTTGATCTCCCTGCCGGAATCGTGGTGTTTCTGGTGGCCTTGCCCTTGTGTCTGGGTATCGCCTTGGCTTCCAACGCCCCTTTGAGCTCTGGGCTGATCGCAGGTTGCGTAGGCGGCCTGATCGTCCCGCTCATTAGCCGCTCGGCGCTTGGGGTGTCGGGGCCGGCGGCGGGTTTGGCGGTGATCGTCGCCGAAGCGATCGGGCAGGTGGGCTTTGAGGCGTTCTTGGCCGCCACGATCCTGGCGGGGCTCGTGCAGCTCGCGTTTGGCCTGCTGCGCGCTGGAATCATCGGCTATTACTTCCCGTCGGCGGTGATCACCGGCATGCTCGCCGGCATCGGCATCATCATCGCGCTCAAACAGATCCCGCATCTTGTCGGCTATGACGTGGACTGGGAAGGCGACATCGATTATCTGGAGCCGGGCGGGGAGACGACCTTGGCGGCTTTGGCCCACATGCTGGGGGCGCTGCACGGAGGGGCGGTGCTGATCGGCGCGGTCAGCCTAATGCTGTTGCTCTTGTGGGAGCGGCCAAGATGGAAGCGCTTGGCTCTCTTGCAGTGGCTGCCTGGGCCGCTGGTGGCGGTGGTCGCCGGCGCGCTCGTCAATCAAGCTCTGGCCCGCTACTTTCCAGACCTTGCGGTCTCGCAAAAGCACTTGGTGCAGCTGCCGGTGCTGGAAGGCTTGGAGGGGTGGCGTGGGTTTTTCGCCTTGCCCGACCTGTCGGCGTTGGGCAACTTTGAGGTTTGGAAGCTCGCGCTGGTCCTGGCGGTGGTGGCGAGCTTAGAGACCCTGCTGTCGGTCGAGGCGGTGGACAAATTGGACCCCTACAAGCGCATCACTCCCACCGACCGGGAGCTGTTCGCGCAAGGGGTAGGAAACATCGTCTCGGGCCTTATCGGCGGCCTCCCCATCACCCAGGTGATCGTGCGTTCCTCGGCCAACGTCCAGGCCGGCGGCAAAACCCGCCTCGCCGCCATGATCCACGGCGCGCTGCTTTTTGTCTCCACGTTTCTATTCGCCCCGCATCTCAACCGGGTTCCCTTAGCCAGCGTGGCGGCGGTGTTGTTTCTGGTCGGTTATAAACTTGCCAAACCGGACTTGTTTCGGCGCATGTGGCGCAGCGGTTGGTATCAGTTCCTTCCCTTTGGCCTGACCATTTTCGGCTTAGTATTCACCGACCTCCTGACCGGGGTAGGAATAGGCATGGTGGCGGCGATCTTCTTTATCCTGTTGGAAAACTACAAGTGCGGGGGCTACCTTCACGAACAACACGAGGATAACCGCTACTTGCTCGAGCTGTCCGAACAAGTCAGCTTCCTCAACAAGGCCAACCTGCTGCGCACTCTAGATACCCTCCCGCCCGGCTCTGAGGTGGTCATCGACGGCTCGCGCAGCCGCTATATCGACCACGACGTGCTCGAAATCCTCGACAACTTCAAAAGCGAGGCCGAATTCAAAGGCATCCGCCTGACCTTCATCGGCCTGCCCCTGCAGGGCAGCCTGCCGGCGCACACGCCGACGATCCTTGGGATGCACCCAAAACCCAACCGGAGGGCCTTGCCGTGAAGCTGCTGCAACACCTGTTTGAAAACAACCGCCGCTGGGCCGAAGCGATGGAGCGCAGCAACCCGGGGATCTTCCAGCGCCTGGCCCAAGGGCAGGCCCCCAAGTACCTGTGGATCGGCTGCTCTGACAGCCGCATTCCGGCCAACGAAGTCATCGGCCTGCTGCCCGGGGAGGTGTTCGTTCACCGCAACGTCGCCAACCTCGTGATCCACACCGACATGAACCTGCTGTCGGTGCTGCAGTACGCGGTGGAAGTGCTCAAGATCGAACACGTGATCGTGTGCGGCCATTACGGGTGCGGCGGGGTACAAGCGGCGCTGCGCCAAGATTCCTTAGGGCTGATCGACAACTGGCTCAGATTCATCAAAGACCTCTACCACCAGCACGCCGCGCTCCTCGAGCGTCTGCCAGAGGAGCAGCGCGCCGATCGGCTGTGTGAATTGAACGTGATCCAACAGGTGGCCAACGTCTGCCATACCACCATCGTCCAGGACGCCTGGCGGCGCGGCCAAAAGCTTGCGGTCCACGGCTGGATCTACGCGATCCAAAACGGCCTGCTGCGGGACTTGAACGTATGCATCAGCGCCCCCGAACAAGTGCCCGACATCTACCAGCTTGGGGGCTGAACCGAACGCTCAAATCACCGGACCCTCGGCGTACGCAGGGCGGTTTTCGCTCAGCCGGACCCAGCCCACCACGATCCGGTAGACCATCCAAATCAGGGTCGCCGTGAGGATCAGGACGCCTGCCATCCACATCCAGGCGATTCCCGCCAGCACCCCCCAAAGGAGGCTGTACCAAAACGTGCGGATCTGCCAAAGATAATGGGATTCCACCCAGGTGCCGCGCGCCTCGGGCCGCTTCAGGTAGGCAAGGATCACCGCCGCCAGGTAACTGACGCCGACGATGAAAGACGCCGCTTGCAGCGCGTAGCCGATCGTCGCCCACTTCTTGGCCGCCTCGATGCGCCCAGTTTCGCCGAGTTCTATAGGGTTTTGCATGGTTTTCCTCCTCGTCTGAGTTTGGCGTCGAACGCTTGAAGTCTCTCCAAAGTGCCAAGATCGCTCCAATACCCCAGATACAATTGGCCGGTCACCTGACCTTGGGCGATCGCCTGGCGAAGGAGCGGCGCCAGCGGGAACCTTCCAGGTCGGCACCCGCCAAACAAGGCCTTGCGGTACACGCCGATGCCGCTGAAGGTGTATTTTTCCCCTTCTAAGCACAGCCGGCCTTGCGCCAGCGCAAAATCGCCTTGCGGATGGTAAGGAGGATTGGGCACCAACACCAAGTGCGCCAGACCGAAATCCGCTGGCGGCAGCGTGGCAAACGGAAAGTCGGTGGCGATGTCGGCATTGACCGCCAAAAAAGGATCGCTCAGCTGCGGCAGGGCTTGGAAAATCCCTCCTCCGGTCTCGAGCGCCTCTTGCGGTTCGCGCGAATACACGATGCGCACGCCCCAAGCCCTGCCCTCCCCCAACGCCGCCTCGATCCTCTCGCCCAAGTAACCCAGATTGATCACCAGTTCGGTAAACCCGGCGCGCTTTAAACGCTCGATCGCGTGTACGATCAAGGGCTTGCCCCCCGCTTCTAGGAGCGGTTTGGGCAGCGTATCGGTCAGGGGTCTTAAGCGCTCGCCGCGGCCGGCCGCCAACAGCATCGCTTTCATCGCGCAAGCCTCCTCAGCACTTGCGGCAGCACCCGATCGGCGAGAAACTCTCCCAACGCTTTAAGCTCCGCGTCTTGGCCGGCGACCTCGACGACGTAGCCCAAGGTCCGCGGGATGTCCTTAAGATACCCTCCCTTGCCGTCGCGCAACCACAGGCGCGCGAAGATGCCGGCCGCCTTGAGGTGGCGCTGCGCGCCCATCCGGTCGAACCACTTTCGCCAGGTTTGGGGCGAGACATCGATCCCTTGCTTTGCCAGCTGCAGGCGATAGCCTTCACACCATCGGGAGACGGTCTCCTTGGGCCAGGCAAGATAGCAATCGCGCAGCAGAGACACCAGGTCATAAGTCGCCGGCCCCACCACCGCGTCCTGGAAGTCCAACACCCCCACACCGCCTTCGGCCAACACCATCAGGTTGCGGCTGTGGAAATCGCGGTGCACCGCCACCACAGGCTGCGCCAGGGCCGAGTCCACCAGGACTTCGACCGCTTCGCCCCAAACGGCTTCCGGAACGGCCAACTCCAACCACGCTTCTGCCAGCCACGTACGGAAAATTTCCAGCTCGCGCCTAAGCAGACCCTCGTCGTAGCGCGGCAGCTCGACAGTTTGCGGGTCGAGGCTCTGAAGCCGGGTAAGCTGCGCCAGCGCCGCCCGATACAATTCCTCACGCCAGCCGGCTCGCAGCGCTTGAAAACAAGTCAAGTCGCCAAAATCCTCGAGCAGCAACCACCCTCGTTCCAAGTTCCGCGCGTAAACGGCAGGCACCCGGACTCCTGCTCCGCGCAGCAATTCCGCCACCGCCACGAAAGCCTTCGGATTTTCCGGCGGCGGGGCCAGCATGGCGATCCAAGATCGATCCTGGGTCCACAGCCTAAAGTAACGGCGACCGCTGGCATCGCCCGCCAGATTCTGCCAGCCGTCCACTTTGAGGTTCAGTTCTTGTTCGATCCAAGCCGATAAATCCAGCGGCTGCCGGACCATTTGCATCGCTTCTGCATTCTCAGCCATGCGACGGTTTTCCCCGTGTTAAAATTCGCCCTGCCGGGTCACGCCTAAGCCCACTTGAAGACCACACGTTAGAGACTCACGCTCGTGCGGATTTGCTTTGCTGCCCTGATCATTGTGCCGCAGATTGCGCTTGGCGCAAATGCGCCTGCGTGGGATTGCCGTCTGGAGGGCGCAGAATGGGTCTGTGGCGCTCCCCCGCAGAACACGCTTGCCGAGGCGGAGACAGCCGCCGAGCCGGCGCCGGAGGCGCACGCCGAAGGGGCGCCCGAGCAAAAGCAACCCGATCGGGAAACTCGCTTAAGATCGACCTCCAACGTCCCTCTGGAAGGTTGGACCTGCACGCCGGACCCCACCCAAGCGAGCTGGCGGTGCAAGCTCATCGGCCCCGACCCGCAAGGGAAGCCGCGCTTGGTTGAGGCCCACAAGCGCGCTTGGTTTGAACGGCCCCAGGTCTTTTCACCTGAAAACGAGCAAGATTTCTTTCGCCTAGTCCAGCTGCTGCCGGAAGATCCGTGGCGGGCCTACTGCCAAGGCCAAAAGATCAAAGCCCAACCTGTCCCAAGCCGCGCCGGCCTGCCGTTAAACCTGGAAGCCGACTACAGCCAGTCACTGGGGGAAGGCCTAACGTTCTTCTCCGGCAACGTCAAGATCGAGCGGGGACCGCAAAAGCTCGCGGCCGACGCCTTAACTTACGACACCGACTTGCATATCTTGAACGCGTTTGGCAACGTCATCTACGAAGACGCCGGTTACCTGTTCGTCAGCGACAGCGTCTGGCTGGACCTTGAGCAAGACCAAGCGCGCCTCACCCACCCCCGCTTCATCCTGGCCAATACCCCGGCGCGCGGCAGCGCCGCCCGCAGCCGCTTCGAGAGCGAACAGCTGTCGCGCCACCAGCAGGTGGTCTACACCACCTGTCCGATCGGTTCGGAAGACTGGGTGCTGCACGCCAAGGATCTCAAAATCAACCGCGCAAGCGGCCTGGCCTCCGGCCATCACGTGTGGCTGGAATTCATGCATCTTCCGGTGTTTTATACGCCTTATTTTTCGCATCCCATAGACGACCGCCGGATCACGGGGTTTTTGAGCCCGTCCTTGGGGCGTTCCAGCACCCGCGGGTTCGACGTAACCCTTCCCTTTTACCTCAATCTCGCGCCCAACTACGATCTTACCCTGATCCCTAGAGTGATGGCCCAGCGCGGCTTCATGGCCGGCATGGAGTTCCGCTACCTGTTGCCCAATTCCAAAGGCCACCTCGCCGGCGAGATCTTGCCCCACGACAGCCAGCGCGGAACCACCCGCGGTCAGGCCAGCTTTTTTAATCAGACCCAGATCGACCCTTACTGGAGCGCGCTGGCGGACCTCAACTACGTCTCCGACAGCCACTACCTCAACGAGCTGGGCAACAACTTATCGCTGGCCAACCGGCGGCAGGTCCACAGCGAAGCGCGCACCGAGTACCGACGCGACAATTGGTACTTGCTCGGGCGACTGGAGAACTGGCAGACCGTGGATCCCACCATCCCCGACGCAAGCAAGCCCTACCGCCGTCTGCCGCAGCTCTTCTTCGCCATCGATCAGGGCCTTGCTCCCTGGGCTTTGGGCCATTTCGACAGCGAATTCGTCTATTTCCAGCAGGACAAACGCGTCGACGCCCAGCGCCTGCACCTTCGCCCAAGCCTGTCCTTCCCCTGGCGCACGGCGGCGAGCTTTTTGGTTCCTAAGCTCAGCTTCGACTACACCCAATACTTCTTGCAAGGCACGACATTCGGCCAGGACAGCCAAATTTCGCGCGCGTTGCCGCTCGCTTCGGTAGACGCCGGACTGTTTCTCGAGAAAGACTGGCAAGGGTTCTTCCAGACCCTAGAGCCTCGGGTCTTTTACCTGTACATCCCGCGCAAACGCCAGGACGACATTCCGGTGTTCGACAGCGCCTTGTTCGATTTTAATTTCAACCAGCTGTTCCGGGAAAACCGCTTTGCCGGTTACGACCGGATCACCGACGCCAATCAGCTTTCTCTCGCCTTGACCTCGCGCTTGCTCGAAGAGAGCGGCGAGGAACGTTTGCGCGCCAGCGTGGGTCAGATTTATTACTTTAAAGATCGGCGCGTGACTTTGCCCGGGCAAGCCGTAGAAACCGAGCATTGGTCTAATTCGGTGGCCGAAGTTAACTGGCTGCCGGCGGACAAACTCTCCGTGCTTTCTGCCGTCCAATGGAATCCTAACCGGAAAGACCTGGACCGCGGCGAGGTTCTGCTCGGATACAAAGACACCGACGATCGCATCGCCAATTTCGGCTATCGTTTCCGGCGCTTCGCTCCGCTGCTTCCTGGGGTGCCTTTCAATCTGGCGGGCGATCAGCTCAAAATTTTAGACGGCTCGTTCCGCTGGTTGGTGTATCCGGGCCTGCACGCCATTGGTCGCTGGCAGTACTCGCTGCGCGACGACATCACCCTAGACAGCCTGCTGGGGGTAGAGATCGAGTCGTGCTGCTGGCGCCTGCGGCTGATCGGGCGCCGGTTCATCCGCGACGTGAACCGCACCGAAGACACGGCGGTGTTCGCTCAGTTGGAGCTCAAAGGTCTAGTCAGTTTAGGCAAAGACGTAGATCAGTTCCTAGAGCGCACCGTGCGGGGTTATGGCACCGAAGACTGGTTGTATTGAATATGCTGCAAAGATGGGTAATGTGCGTCTTACTGGTTCTGGGAGGGCCGCTGCCGGCGGCCGAGCTCTTAGACCGTATCGTCGCCGTGGTCGAAGACGATGTGATTTTGGCAAGCGAGCTGGAACAACAGCTCGAGGCGATCGAACGCCAACTTCAGGCAGGCAACTCGCCCCTGCCGGAGCGCCGAGCCCTGCGCCGCCAAGTACTCGAACGGATGATCCTGCGCAGCTTGCAGCTGCAGCTGGCCAAACAGCAGGGAATCCAAGTGGACGATGAGACCCTGCGCCAAGCTCTGCTCGACTTAGCCCAGCGCAACGGCATGGACTTGGAGACCTTCCGCCGGGCGGTGGAAAACGAAGGCATGGACTACGCCCAGTTCGTGGAAAACTTGCGCGAGGAGCTCATGCTCGGCCGCCTGCGCGCCAGCCAAGTGAACGCGCGCATTCAGGTCAGCGAGCGCGAAGTCGAGCATTTCTTGGAAACCGAAGCCCAAACCGATTCGGCAGCGACCGAATACCGCTTAGGCCACATCCTCATCGCCACGCCGGAAGCCGCTTCTCCTCAGAGAATCCAGCAGGCCCAGCAAAAGGCCGAACGGCTCGTGGCCGAATTGAGACAGGGCTTGGACTTCCACCAGGCCGCCGTGACTCTGTCGGACGGCGCCCAGGCCATGCAAGGGGGAGATCTAGGCTGGCGCAAACTCGAGGCCATCCCCAGCCTGTTTGCGGACTTGGTGCCCCGCATGCAGAAAGGCGAGATCCAAGGCCCGATCCGCAGCCCCAGCGGCTTCCACATCATCAAGCTGCTCGACGTCAAAGGCAAGGACGATTCGCACCAGGTGACCGAAACCCACGTGCGCCACATCCTCATCCAACCCAACGAAGTCATCGACGACGCCGAGGCGAAGCGGCGTTTGCGCTTGCTCAAACAACGGCTGGCCCAAGGCGAAGATTTCGCTACCCTGGCGCAAAACTACTCCGACGACAAAGCCTCCTCGGTCAAAGGTGGGGATCTGGGCTGGATCACCCCCGAGGCGGTGGTGCCCGCCTTTCGCGAGGCCATGGATCGGCTCAAGGAAGGCGAGATCTCGGAGCCGGTCCAGACGCCGTTCGGCTGGCACCTGATCCAGGTCTTGGGACGCAAAACCCGCAACGACACCGCCGAATACCGCCGAAAACGCGCCAAAGACATCCTCACCCAGCGCAAGTTCGAAGAGGAAACCGAACTCTGGCTGCAAAAGCTGCGCGCCGAATCCTATGTGGAAGTCCACCTGGACGAATGACCTCCCCCATCTGGCCTTGACCTACGGCGAGCCGGCGGGGATCGGGCCCGACCTTTGCCTACGCCTGGCGCTTGAGGAATTGCCTTGCCGTCTGACCGTCGTGGGCGATCCGCACGTATTAAAGGCGCGCGCCGAGCAACTTGGCTTTGCGCTTGCCTTCCACCTAGGACTTGCCGCCCACCCCCAGCGCGCCGGCGCGCTTTGGGTCTTGCCCAGACCGGCAGCGGCTCCGGTCACCCCGGGCCGATTGGACCCGGCCAACGCCCGGCACGTGCTGGATTTGATCGAGACCGCCACCTACGGCTGCCTGGCGGGGCGTTTCGACGCCTTAGTCACCGCGCCGGTTCACAAAGGGATCATCAACACCGCCGGCATCCCTTTCTCCGGCCACACCGAATTCATCGCCGCCATCACTTCCGGCGAGCCGGTGATGCTGCTGGTGACGCCCCTGGAAAAACCGGCGGTGGACCTGCGCGTGGCGCTGGCGACGACCCATCTGCCCTTGCGCGAGGTACCCGCGGCCCTGACCCAAGAGCGCCTAAGAACCGTCCTTACCGTGCTCCACCGCGATCTCAAGCGGCGTTTCAAGCTCGCCTGCCCGCGCATCACCGTGCTCGGCCTCAATCCCCACGCCGGCGAGGGCGGGCACCTAGGGCGCGAAGAGATCGAAGTCATCGAACCGGTATTGGCTGCCCTGCGCCGGGAAGGGATGCGGCTTTCAGGCCCGGTGCCCGCCGATACCGCGTTCTTGGCCGAGCGGATAGAAACCACCGACGCCTTCCTGGCGATGTATCACGACCAAGGTCTTGCCGTACTCAAATACGCCGGGTTCGGGCGGGCAGTCAACCTCACCTTGGGGCTGCCGATCGTGCGCACCTCGGTGGATCACGGCACCGCCCTGGAGTTGGCCGGCACCGGCCGCGCCGACCCCAAGAGCTTGTTGGCCGCCGTCCGCCTCGCCGCAAAACTTAGCCGTGCCTAAACCGAAAAAGCGCTTCGGCCAGCACTTCCTGCGCGATAACTCGGTACTCGCGCGTATCGTGGCGCTCCTTGCGCCCCAGGCAGGCGATCATCTCGTCGAGATCGGGCCCGGCCAAGGCGCTCTGACCCGCTATCTGCTCCCTCACTGCCGGCGCCTGGACGCGATCGAGATCGACTACGACTTGGTCGAGGAGCTGCAGGCCCAATTCGCCGCGGCCCAAAATCTCCACATCCACCGCGCCGACGCCTTGAATTTTGACTTCACCCAGCTTGCCGAAGATACAAAAGCGCTTCGCATCGTCGGCAACTTGCCCTACAACATTTCCACCCCGCTGTTGTTTCACTTGTTTGAGCAAAAACAAGCGATACGCGATATGTTGTTTATGCTCCAAAAAGAAGTCGTCGAACGCTTAGCCGCCCCCCCCGGCAGCCGCCAATACGGCCGGCTGAGCGTAATGGCGCAGTACCACTGCCGCATTGTAAAACGTTTTACCGTCGCGCCGGCGAGCTTTTATCCCCCCCCTAAGGTAGTCTCCGCCTTGGTCGAACTGACGCCGCATCCTAGCCCGCCGGTGGAAGTTGGCGACTACGCGTGCTTTCAGGCCGTGGTCGCCGCCGCCTTTGGTCAGCGCCGCAAAACCTTGCGCAACGCCTTAAAATCGCTCCTGGCCGAGGAGACCATCCGCGCCTGCGGCATAGACCCTAGCGCGCGGGCGGAAAATCTGCCGCTCTCGGCCTTTGCCGCCTTGAGCCGGACGCTGGCTGCCCATCCTGTACATTCCCCGGCCGGCTAAGTAATATTTATTCTTTCAACGAGGTATTGCTTGCTATGCGACAGATTCTCCTCCTCGCTTTGATGGCGAGCTTGCTTACTGCCTGCGCCGACAGCAAGGAACGCAGCGTCTTTGAAGAAAGATTGGCAGCGCGCCTGGCCACCGACCCGGACCTTAAAGATTACAATCTCGATCCTAAGGAAGTGGCCGAATGCGTCACCGCGGAGATCGCCAAGACCCTGCCGGGGTTGCGGGGCTCGCCGGCGCGCAAGCCGTACTGGGAGGCCTATGCCGCCTTCGAGAGCGCGCGCACCACGGAAGAAGCCTTAACGACCATCAAGCGCTACAAGGACGTGTTCGGCTCGGAGCAAAAAGCAAGCGCCGCCGCTTTGGGAATCACCGAACACATCATGAACTGCATGGGCAATCTGATCGAAACCGCCCATCCTGCGCCTAAAACCCAGGAATAAAGGAGAGACCTATGCGCATCTTGCACACCATGCTGCGCGTTGGCGATCTGGAGCGGTCGCTCAAGTTCTACACCGAGGTCTTGGGAATGAAGCTACTGCGCCGCCAGGACTATCCGGAAGGCCGGTTCACCTTGGCCTTCGTCGGCTACGGGGACGAGCGCACAAACACCGTCCTAGAGCTTACCTACAACTGGGACACCCACGCCTACGACCTTGGCAACGGCTTTGGCCACATCGCCATCGAAGTCGACGACGTCTATGCGGCGGTGGAAAAAATCCGCGCCAAAGGCGGCAAAATCGTGCGCGAGCCGGGCCCGATGAAGTACGGCCAAACCGTCTTGGCCTTCGTCGAAGACCCCGACGGCTACAAGATCGAACTCTTGAGCCCTTAAGGGTTGAATTTTTGTTCCTTGCCTCCATATTCAGGGCGTGTATCAACCAACCTGAATGGAGGTAAACCATGGCACTCTTGACGCCTTACGAACCCTGGTCGCTGATAGAGCGCTTAGAGCGGGATATGGAGCGCTCGCTCGAATCCATGCGCCGGCTGTTCCGGCCTGAGGAAGAGACCGCCGCGGCGGTGTGGGCGCCTGCGGTGGACATCAAGGAAGAAGCCAATCGCTACGTGGTCCAGGCGGACCTGCCCGGGGTCAAACCGGAAGACATCGAGGTGACCCTGCAGAACGGCGTTTTGACCATCAAGGGCGAGCGCCAGACCGAGGCGAAGGAAGAGAAGGAAAACTACCGCCGCGTCGAGCGTTTCTACGGCAGCTTCTTCCGCCGTTTCACCCTACCGGAATCGGTGGACGAAGAAAAGATCGAGGCCAACTACGACAAGGGCGTGCTAACCGTCAGCATTCCCAAGAAGCCGGAAGTGCAGCCCAAAAAGATCAGCGTCAAAGTCGCCTAAGGCACTTGCTTCTTTCCCCCAGCGCCGCCTGGCGCTGGGGTTTTTGCGCTTCGTCCTCGACCGCCTCAACGAAAAGCAAAACCCCTTCCACCCCCACGATCCTCACCCGATCCCCGCGCTTTAGCTCGCGCCGAGCCGCCGGGGCGATCGCCACCCACAAGGCCCCGTCGGCCAGGACGTCCCCGCGCTGACCGAGCGCAATGGTCTGGCGGACTTCGGCCGTCTTCCCGATCAGGCCTTGGCGCAGCTGCCGCTTGCGGCGGACTTGCTGCAGCCAACGCCAGGTGCTGACGCCCCCAGCCGTGGCCGCCAGCGCCGCAAACGCGACGAACTGAAACCGCCAATCCTCGGTCACCAGGAAAATCGCTCCCATGAGGGCGGCGGCCAAGGCCGATGCCAAAGCGAGCAAGCTCAAAAGCGCCTTCATCTTGGCTTGCATGGGCTCTTGCCCAAAGCATAGCCTAAAAAATGGTATGATCGCCGTTCAACTTACCTAAGTTCAACAAATTATGAGCCGCGCATTCGTCAAAGAGGAAACCTTCGAGGCCATTCAGGAATTGCCTGACAAGCCAATCAGCCCGCATCCCAACTATGTCACTCCCGAAGGGCTCAAGAGCTTGCGCCAACGCTTTGCCGATTACCAAGCCCGGCAAGCGCAGCTCAGCCGCCGCGAAGATCTGGAGGCGCGTCAAGAACTGATGTTGATCCGGCGCGAGCTGCGTTATCTGGAACAGCGCCTTCGCTCTGCGATCGTGGTCGAACCGCCCCCTCAGGCCGATCGCGTGCACTTTGGCGCCTGGGTAGAAGTCGTAGACGCGCAAGGCAAGCACCACGCTTACCGCCTCGTCGGCGAGGACGAGGCCGACGCGGGCAAAGGCTACATCAGCTGGGTCTCGCCCTTGGCCCAGGCCTTGCTCGATGCCCGCGTCGGCGACGTCGTCTGCTGGCGCCGACCAGCCGGCGAGGTGGAACTGGAAATCGTCGCCATCCGCCGATAAGGGATCGTTTTTAAGCGCTTAAGGCGGGACCGTAAGGCCGGTCGACCTTGGGGACGTGATGAAGCAGCCAGTCACATACGAACCTTGCGGTGTCCTGGGTGACTTCGGCCTGGCCGGCGTGGAATTTTTGCTGGAGGTCGGCGCAGGTGGCGACCAACTTGTCGTGTTCGGCCTTGTGGGCCGCATAGCCGGAATAGCCTTTCTCCTGCATCAGCTTCTCTTCGGTCTGAAAGTGCATCACCACGTAGTCGATCAGCTCGTCTAGGAGCTTACCGATCGCGTTCCGGTCGCCCCCGGCGGCGGTTTCGTACAGCTGGTTGACCATCGCGAAGATCTTTTGGTGCTGCTCGTCGCACACAGGGACGTCGGTACCAAATTCTTCTTTGGTCCAAGTCATTAACGCCATGGAAGTCTCCTCCAAATCCGAAGTTTTCAATCGACGGAGGCTTAATGCTACAGATTCCCTGCCTGCAGGTATTGATCCAGATCAAAGAAATCTAGGCTTTCCAACACCCGGGCTTAAGTCTTCAAGTGGTACAATTTTTTTGTTTTTCAAGCATTTTCCCACACATGAGGACATCGCTTCTGCGCGCCTTATCTTCCTGGTTGGAGCAAAACTTAAGCCGCCAGGTCCCCGCCACCGGGCTTGGAATCTTCCGCATCGGCTACGGCCTGGTGGCCTTGCAGGAAATCGTCTTCCTCTATTACTTCCGCCACCTGATCTTCGATCAGACCCCTTATCTCGACCCCGGTCCGGCGCTGATCCCGTTGTTTTTGACCGTGTGGGCAATCGCGGCCTTAGGCCTGACCGTAGGGCTGCACACCCGCCTGTGCGCTTTAATCAACTACCTGTTCTGGGTGGTGTTTACCAACTTTACGCCCATGTGGCGGGACTTCGACGGCGGTTTCGACCAGTTGATGATCTCTTCCGGCCTGCTGCTCGTCTTCTTGCCTTCCTGGCGGGCCTTGTCGCTGGACAACCTGCGCCTGAAACTCAATCGCTCGCCGCTTAACCGGCGGTACCAGCCGCCCCGCACGGTCTCGGTGCTGGCCTATCGCCTACCGCTGTTGATCTCGCTCGGGCTGCTGTATTTCGATTCGGCGATCCACAAGTTGTTTGCCCCCCACTGGCGCAACGGCATGGGCGCTTGGCTGCCTTCCTCGCACCCCTATTACATCTCGGCCATAGACATGAGCTGGCTGCTCGAGCGGGAATGGCTAGAGCAGGCGATAGGCTACACCATCATCGTCTTCCAATTCCTGTTCCCGGTGCTGTTCTGGCATAGGCGGTTCCGGGTGCCGTTTTTGATCCTGGGAGCCTTGCTCCACGGCGGCATCACCTTGTCTTTCAACATTTACCCTTTTGGCTTAGGGATGCTTATCCACTACGCCTTGTTGGTGCCGTTCGGTTGGTGGCGAAGAATCGGCCAAAGCCTGCGCTTGGACCGACCGCGCCTTAAGGTGTACTACGACGGGCGCTGTCCCCTGTGCTGGCGCACGGTGTTGGCGCTGGAGCATTTCGACGTGCGCCGGGGGGTGGTCTTTTTGGACCTGCAAACCCACGCGGCCGGGGAAACCGGCCTGGCCGGCCTGGGCGAGGCCGAACTCCTTAAAGATTTGTACGCGGTGGACGCGCAAGGGCGCCGCTACTTTGGCCTCGACACCTATTTGCAGATCTTAGAGAGCCTGGGCTATCCCAAACCCTTGGCGTGGCTGCTGCGCCTGCCGGGAATTTACCCTTTGGCGGGCCGCATCTATCGCCGCATCGCCGACAATCGCCAAAGGCTTGCCTGCGATGCAGGCTGCCTGCCTGAGCCGCGCCGCGCCTTCTTTCTCCAAGAAGCTTGGGAAGCCTGGCTGGGTTCGCCCCGCCGGCGGGCCCTGCGCTTGGCCAAGGCCTTGGTCGCCCTGTCGCTCCTGCAGCTCAACAGCACCTTCCACTACGGCCTGCTCTACCGCCTGGGACTGGCCGATGGCCTAGGGCCGCTGCAGGCGGCGAGCAACCTGCTGGTGTCGGTGTCCCACGCTTTCCTCGGGATCACGCCTCACGCGCTGTACCTGGACGACCACTTCAAAGGCTACGAACTGATTTTTGCCATCACTTACTTGGATCGGGAGGGAAACGAACGCTGGCTGCCTTTCGTCAACGAGGAGGGAAGACTGATCGCGCCGAACTGGGGACGGGTGCACTCCATGTGGGCCAACATCGCCGTCACCCCAAAGCTAGAAGAGCGGCGGCTGGCCAAATTCCTAGAGAAGGTGACGGCGTTTTACGGCACCCGCCTGGGGCTGGATCTCAACGACGCCCGTTTTTTCCTCAAAGCCAAATCGATCCGCATGCCGGCCGATTGGGAACCTAAGCTGCGGCACTTCAACCTTGCCCAACCGTGGCGGAACTTCGGCGAGATCGTCTGGCGCCATGGGCTTATGCACTTAAGCCTGAAAGAAACGCCGGTCTCTCGGCTCAAGTATTCGGACCCCTGGCCCGCCGGCGCCCGCTGAACTGGCGCAGCACGCTTGCCCCCCACAGCCCCCACGAGGTGGTTTTGAGGATGAGCAAAGGCATGGCGACGGTCTTAAATCCCCAGATCAAAACCGCGACCACGCCGGCCCCGCCTAAGCTCCAAGCCAAGGCGCCCAGCGGGCCGCCGATCACGACCTTGCCCAGCCGCCAAACCGCCCGACCGATTCTTGTCGCTATGGTCTTTATCGGGCTCAAGCCAACCCCTCCGGCAAGCGATGATGCGATAACATTCATGAATTTGCAATAATCTAGTTTATGCCAAGAAACTCCCCCGCCGAGGCGCCATGAAACTGAAGTGGTTCCCGTGGCGCTTCATCATCCGCTATCTGGCCCGCAGCCACGGCTTTATCGATCCTGTGGCCTTGCTCGCGCGCGTGCGCCGCTTTGCCAAGCCGTCGGAAGTCGCCGAACCGATGGAGCTCTTGCGCGCCGGAATGGTGTTCCACGCCCGCGGCCTGATCAACAGCCGGGTCATCCAGCACAACCTGGACTGGGTCTGGCCCTATTGGATCGAACGCCAGTTCGACCCGTACGACCCCGCTTTCATTCCGCGCGCTTTTTCCCTCACCCACATCAACCTGACCCACCGCAACTGGACCGCGTTGGGCTGGCCCGACCTGGGCGAGTATCCGCTCGTCGATCCGCGCGGCCTGCTCACCCCCTTCTACGACGGCTGGTCGCTGGACGCTTGGATCGTCTCGGAGACCGACCGCCTCTTGCCCTCGCAAAGCCTCACGAGCGAACAGCGCCTGGAGTTGGAGCCGGTCCCGCAGATCGTCACCACCACCCAAAACGCCGGCTTTGCGCTTTCCACCTCTGCCCGCGTCACTTTGGAGGACGGCCGGCCGCTCCTCCGCTTGGCTTTGACCGCGCGCGCCGATCGTCCTGCTTGGGCGGTGTTGGCCCTGCGCCCTTACAACCCCGAAGGCATCAGCTTCGTCCACAGCGTCGAACTGGCCGCCGACCGGCGCCGCTGGCGGGTGGAGGAAACCGCGGTGATCGAGTTCGACACCCCGGTCGAGCGCCACGCCGTCTCCGACTATCACCGCGGCGACGTCGCCTTGAACCTGCTGCAGCGCGAGGAACAGAGCCGGGGACAATGCGAGTTGGGCATGGTCACCGCCGCCGCGCTGTTTCGGCTTAAGGCCGGCCAAAGCCGCCGGATCGAAGCCAAGCTCGAATTGCCGCGTCCCTCCCGGCTTTCGCTGCAACCCGACGCCTGGGAACGGGAGCGCCGCCAGGCTTGCCGGATCGAGGTGCCGGATCCGCGCCTGCAATTCCTCTACGAAGCCGCCCTGGCCACCTTGATCCTGCACGCCCCCGAGGACGTGTATCCCGGCCCTTACACTTACCGCCGGTTCTGGTTTCGGGACGCCGCTTTCATTCTCCACGCCTTGCTGTGCGCCGGCCTGATCGACCGGGCAGAGCGCGCGCTGGATCGCTTCCCCGACCGCCAGACTTTAGGCGGTTATTTCCATTCCCAAGAGGGCGAGTGGGACGCCAACGGCGAGGCGCTGTGGATTTTTGCCAGGTTCTGCGAACTGAGCGGCCGCCCGCCCAAACGCCGATGGCTGGAGGCGATCGCGCGCGGCGGCCGTTGGATTTTGGCCAAACGCTTGCCCGAAGACGGCTCCGAACACGCCGGGCTGCTTCCGGCCGGATTCAGCGCCGAGCACCTAGGACCCAACGATTACTACTACTGGGACGACTTCTGGAGCATCGCCGGCCTGGAAGCCGCCGCCGGCCTGCTTGCGTCCTTTGCCCCGGACGCGGCGCAGGCCTTTTTCACAGGCGCCAAGGACCTGCGGCGCGCGGTCGAAGCGAGCTTAGCCCGCGCCGCCTCGCGCCTGGGGCGCCCCGCCATGCCGGCCGCCCCTACCCGGCGTCTGGACGCCGGCGCCATCGGCTCCCTGGCCGCGGGTTATCCGCTGCAGCTTTACCCGCCGCGCGATCCGCGCCTGCTCGACACCGCCGAGTTTTTGCTCGAGCGTTGCCTGGTCAAAGGCGGGTTTTTCCAAGACATGGTCCACTCCGGCATCAACCCCTATCTGAGCTTGCACCTCGCCCAGGTGCTGCTGCGGGCAGGCGACGGCCGGTATCTAGAACTGGTGGAGGCGGTCGCCGCCTTGGCCTCCCCCACCGGCCAGTGGCCGGAGGCCATCCACCCCCACACCTTGGGAGGTTGCATGGGCGACGGGCAACACGTGTGGGCGGCGGCCGAATGGCTGCTGATGATGCGCAATTGTTTCCTCCGCGAGGAGGGCGAGAGCTTGATCCTGGCCGGCGGCATCCCCAAAACCTGGTTGCTCCCGGGCCGGCGGCTTAGCCTTGGGCCTGCGCCGACCCGTTTCGGCACCGTCTGGCTCACTCTGGAAGCGGCCGAGGGACGCGTTTCCTTGCGCTGGCACGGCCAGTGGCGGCAACGGCCTGCAATGTTCATCCACTTATCCGGCCACCCGCCGCTGCCGGTGGCCCCGGACCAAAACGAGGCGATGGTATGCGCATCGTGATGATGACCAACACCTACCTGCCGCACGTAGGCGGAGTGGCGCGCTCGGTGGCGTCTTTTACCGAAGAGTTTCGCGCTTTGGGCCATCGAGTGCTGGTGGTGGCGCCGGAATTTGCCGGCGCCCCCAAAGCTGAGCCGGACGTGGTCCGGGTCCCAGCGATCCAAAACTTCAACGGCAGCGATTTCGCCGTCGTGTTGCCGTTTTTCAGCGACCTAGCCGCCGTCCTGGACGCTTTCCGCCCCGACCTGATCCACGCCCACCATCCTTATCTGTTGGGCATGACCGCGCTCAAAGAGGCGCGCACCCGCAAGCTGCCTTTGGTATTTACTCACCATACCCGCTACGAGTATTACACCCACTATGCGCCCATGGACTCGCCGGCGCTCAAGCGCTTCGTCGTGGAGCTTGCGACCCGCTACGCCAACCTGTGCGATCTGGTTTTTGCCCCCAGCGAGAGCATCGCCAAGCTCCTTTCCCAACGCGGGGTCACAACGCCCATCGAGGTGGTTCCCACCGGCGTTCGGACCGAGCGCTTCGCCCACGGCGACGGTCCGGGCGTGCGCCAGGCTCTGGCGATTCCGCAAGAGGCGTTCGTGGTCGGCCACGTCGGCCGGCTGGCGCCGGAGAAAAACCTTAAATTTCTGGCCGAGGCGGTGGCTGCCTTTCTCGTCCGTCACCCCAACGCCCATTTTCTAATCGCCGGGCGCGGCCCGTGCGCTCAAGAAATCCAGGGCCTGTTTGCGGCCCGGCAAGTCGCCGACCGCCTGCATTCGGTCGGGGTGTTGGTCGATCAGGCTCTGACCGATGCTTACCACGCCATGGACGTGTTCGCGTTTGCCTCCCACAGCGAGACCCAAGGGCTGGTCCTGGTCGAGGCGATGGCCGCCGGCGTGCCGGTGGTGGCCTTGGATGCCCCCGGCGTGCGCGAGGTCGTGGAAGATCGAGCGAACGGCCGCCTGCTGGCCGGCGAAGACACCGCCGCCTTCAGCGCCGCCCTCGAGTGGGTCTTCGCCCTGCCGCCACCGCAGCGCCAAGCGCTCAAGGAAGCCGCCCGCCGCACGGCAGAGCGGTTTTCCTTGCCCCGCACCGCCGCTCGCGCCTTGGCGTGTTACCGCAGGCTCCTGGCCTCCCAGCGCCTGCCCCATCCGCAGGCAGAAGACGAAGCCTGGGAACAGCTGCTGCGCCGGATTCGGATCGAATGGGAAATCGTCCGCCAGATGGCGGAGGCCGCCGGGATCGCTCTAATCGGCGGCGAACCTTTGCTCGAAGGCAGCTCTTGATGCGGGCCGGCTGGATCCGTTTTTTCCCCCGCTGGCGCTTGGGCACGCGCAGCGCGTGGTTCATCCGCTGGCTGGGCCTGCCTTGCTTTGAGGGGCCGCCCACCGCTCCCGGATTGATCCTGATCCAGATCGACGGCCTCTCGCTGCCGCAACTTCAACGCGCGCTAGAGCAAAAGCGCATGCCTTTCCTCCAGCGCCTCATCCGCCGCGGCCGCTACTGCCTTCACTGCCATTATCCGGGCCTGCCCGCCACGACCCCGGCGTGTCAGGGAGCGTTGTTCTACGGCGTCCATCCGGCGGTGCCGGCGTTTAGCTTCCGCGCCTTTGGGGAGCTGGTGCGAATGTACCAACCGCAAGCCGCCAGCGCGGTGGAAAAGCGCCTGGCCGAAAGCGGTCAACGGCCCTTGCTTTTGGGAGGCAGTGCGTATGCGAGCAACTTCACCGGCGGGGCCGGGGAGGCGCATTTCTGCCCGGCCGCCTCAGGCTGGGGCAAACCGCTGCGCGGGGCGCCGTCTTGGGTGCTGGCGCTGTTTATCCTGCTGCACCTGCCGAGTTTTATCCGTCTGACCGCCCTCTTGCTGGTCGAGCTAGGGCTGGCGGTGACCGATTTCCTACGCGGCATCACCGAAGGCCAGGATTTTTTCAAAGAATTAAAATTCATCCCCACCCGGGTCGGAATCACCATCCTGCTGCGCGAGCTCGCGGTCATCGGCACGCAACTTGACGTCGCGCGGGGACTGCCGGTGATTTACCTCAATTTTTTAGGTTACGACGAACAGGCGCACCGCCGCGGCCCCGATTCCCGGTTCGCGCATTGGACCTTGAAGGGGATAGACGCCGCCATCGCGCGGATCTGGCGCGCTGCCCGCCTTGTTAAGCGGCGCCGCTATCAGGTCTGGATCTATTCGGACCACGGCCAGGAGCACGTCCAATCCTATTTCGACCGTCACGGCCGCCACCTCGACCAAGCGGTCGCCGAACTTCTGGCCGAACTTGGGATCAAAGGCCAATTGCAGGCCGACGTCGGTCGGGGGATCCAGACGCAGCGCATCCTTTGGTTCGGCGGTCGTCTGATCCGGCGCCTGTTTCCGGTCTGGAACGATTCCACCGCGGAAGAGGGAGAGCCGCCCGTGCTTGCGGCTTTAGGGCCAGTAGGTCACTTGTACCTAAACGGCCTTGCCGACGTTTGCCTTAAAACCCAAGTCGCGCGCGGCCTGGTGGAACGCGCCCAGGTTCCTCTGGTGCTGGCGCGCGCGGACGCGGCAGGCGATAAAGTGTGCGCCTGGACCGCAGCGGGAAAATTTCAGCTCCCGGAACAGGCGGCCGAAGTGTTTGGCGCCGACCATCCCTTCCTCGACCGCTTAGGCGAGGACTGGGTCAGGCTGTGCCGCCATCCCGAGGCGGGCGACCTGGTACTCGTCGGTTGGTGCAAAGGGGCTTTGCCTTTGAGCTTTGCCATAGAAAACGGCGCCCACGCCGGAGCAGGCCCCAATGAGACTTCGGCCTTTGCCCTATTGCCCGATCAGGCTCCCTTGCCGTTTGCCCACCGCCGGTATTTGACCACCTTCGACCTGCGCGCCGCTGCCCTAGACCTTCTCGGCCATGGCTGATCCGGCCCGCTTGCGCGTCGTCACCTATAACATCCACAGCTGCTTGGGAAGCGATGGCAAACGCCTGCCCGAGCGCATCGCTCAGGTCATCGCTGCTCTCCAACCGCACATCGTCGCCCTGCAGGAAGTGGACGTGAATCGAGCGCGCAGCGGTCATCTCGACCAAGCTCATGAGATCGCCCGCCATCTGGAGATGGCCTGCTTGTTTCACCCCGCTTTCCAAGTCGCCGAAGAGCAATACGGCAACGCCGTCTTGAGCCGCCTGCCGCTGCGCCTGGTCAAAGCCGGGCCCTTGCCCGGCCACGAACGCCTCGAACCGCGGGGCGTGCTGTGGACCGAGGTGGACTGGCAAGCGCTAAGGCTTCAGGTATTCAACACCCACCTTGGCCTGTCTCCCGCCGAACGATGGCTACAGCTCAAAGCGCTGCTCGGGCCGGATTGGCTCGGCCATCCCGCGTGTCAGGGGCCAGTGATCCTGTGTGGGGATCTCAACGCCCCGCCTCGATCGGGCCTATGCCGGCGCCTTGGGGCGCACCTGACCGATGCCGCTGCCGCCGCCCATCACCGCCGCCTGCGCGGCACCTTCCCGAGTCGCTTTCCTCTGGTGCGCCTAGACCACATCTTCGTCGGTCCCGGGATTCAGGCGATCCGAGCCGAAGTCGCCTCAGGGACGCTCTGCCGGCGCGCTTCCGATCATCTACCCATGCTGGTGGAACTTGGCGTTTTCGCGATATAATTTGGTTTTTTTAGGAATATCTGTCATGCGTCCTAGCGGCCGACGACCCGACGAACTGCGAGCGATCCGTTTCACCTGCCACTACACCAAGCACGCCGAAGGCTCGGTGCTCGTGGAGTTTGGCGACACGCGCGTGCTGTGCACCGCCAGCGTAGACGAGCGGGTGCCGAACTTTCTGCGCGGCCAAGGCCAAGGCTGGGTCACCGCCGAATACGGAATGCTGCCGCGCGCCACCCACGAGCGCACCAGCCGCGAAGCGGCCTCCGGCCGCCAGGGCGGCAGGACCCTGGAAATCCAACGGCTGATCGGCCGCTCGCTGCGCGCGGCCGTGGACCTCAAAGCGCTGGGTGAACGTTCGATCGTCATCGACTGCGACGTCCTGCAAGCCGACGGCGGCACGCGCACCGCCTCGATCACCGGCGGCTTCGTCGCTTTGGCGCTGGCGGTGGCCAAGCTCCTTGAAGAGCGCAAGCTGCAACAAAACCCCTTGCGCGACCAGATCGCTTCGGTCTCGGTAGGGATCTACCGCGGCGTTCCGATCCTGGACCTGGATTACCAAGAAGACTGCGAAGCCGAAACCGACATGAACGTGGTCATGAACGCCCAAGGCGCTTACGTCGAGATTCAAGGAACCGCCGAGGGGCATCCCTTCCGCCGCGAAGAACTCAACGCCATGCTGGATCTGGCCGGTCGAGGGATCGCCGAACTGCTGGAGCATCAACGCCAAGCCTTGGCGCTCGCCGGGGTGTAGCCGCATGCGGGTGGTCCTGGCCAGCGGTAACCGCGGCAAACTGCGCGAACTCAGAGCGCTGCTCGCCCCCCACAGAGTGCGCATTCTGCCTCAGACCGCGTTGGCCGTGCCCGAAGTCGAGGAAACCTGCCCCACTTTTGTCGAAAACGCCCTGCTCAAGGCCAGAAACGCCGCCCGCTTTACCGGCCTTCCGGCGCTGGCCGACGATTCCGGGCTGGAGGTCGAAGCTTTGGGCGGCGCGCCCGGCGTGCACTCGGCGCGTTACGCCGGACCGGATGCGGACGATGCCGCCAACCTCGCCAAGCTGCTGGAAGCCTTGGCCGACTGCGGCGAGGAGGAGCGGCGCGCCCGCTTCCGCTGCGTGCTGGTGTTCTTGCGCCACGCCGCCGACCCAAGTCCCATCATCGCCGAAGGCACCTGGGAGGGAGTGATCGCCAAAGAGCCGCGCGGGGAAGGCGGGTTTGGCTACGATCCGGTGTTTTATCTTCCCGAGCTGGGCCGCACCGCCGCCGAACTTGCGCCCCAAGAGAAAAACGCTTTAAGCCACCGCGGCCAGGCTTTGCGCCAGCTGCTCGCGCGCTGGCCAAAGTAAGGGTTCTACCGCGGTAGATCCCTACTCTTCGCCGACGCCAAGGCACAGGTACTTGATCTCCAGGTATTCCTCCAGGCCGTACTTCGATCCCTCGCGCCCAAATCCGGACTGTTTGATCCCGCCGAACGGCGCCACCGGCGTGGACACGCGCCCGACGTTGACCCCGACCATGCCGCACTCGAGCGCCTCCGCCACGCGCAAAGCGCGTTTTAAATCTTGGGTGTAAAAATAGGCCGCCAACCCGTATTCGCTGGCGTTGGCCAGCGCGATCGCCTCCTCGTCGTCGGTAAATGCCGTCAAGATCGCTACCGGCCCAAAGATCTCCTCGGCAAAAATCCGCATCCTTGGACTTACGTCCTTGAGCAAGGTCGGCTGGAAGAAGTTGCCTCCTAGAAGGTGACGCCCCCCGCCGGTAACCACTTGCGCCCCCTGCGCCACCGCCTCGGCGATCAAGGCTTCAATCTTTGCCACCGCCTTGGCGTGGATCAGCGGCCCGACCTGCACCCCTGCCTCGAATCCGGGGCCGACTTTCAAAGCGGCGATGCGCTGCGCCAGCTCGGCCGCGAACTCTTCATACACCTCCTTTTGGACCAAGAAGCGATTGGCCGCCACGCAGCTTTGACCGCCGTTGCGGAATTTGGCCAGCATCGCCCCGGAGAGCGCCGCCTTAAGATCGGCATCGGCGAATACGAGGAAAGGCGCATTCCCCCCCAGCTCCAAAGACAGGCGCTTCAAGGTGGGCGCGGCTTGCGCCATCAGCAGCCGGCCCACGCGCGTCGAGCCGGTGAAGCTCAGCTTGCGGACCTTTGGGTGGGTGGCAAGCTCGGTTCCGAGAACCTCTGCCGGGCCGGTGATGACGTTGACCACGCCGGCGGGGATCCCGGCACGCTCGGCCAATTCGGCCAGCGCCAAGGCGGTGAGCGGAGTCTCCGCGGCAGGCTTGGCCACCGCCGTGCAACCGGCCGCCAGCGCCGCAGCGCACTTGCGCGTAAGCATCGCGAGCGGAAAGTTCCACGGAGTGATGGCCGCACACACCCCAACCGGTTGCTTGAAAGTCAAAATGCGCCGTCCAGGCCAAGGCGAAGGGATCGTCTCACCGTAAGCGCGCAGCGCTTCCCCCGCGAACCAATCCACAAATCCCGCCCCGTAATCGACCTCCCCAAGGGCCTCGGCGAACGGTTTGCCGTTCTCTAAAGTGACGATCCGGGCCAGATCTTCGCGGTTTTCTAAGATCTGCCGATGCCAGCGCTTGAGGAATTCAGCGCGCTCCTCGGCGGTGCGTTTTTGCCACACCGGCAAAGCCGAAGCGGCCGCCTCAATAGCCTGTCGGGCTTCGTCGGCCGCCAGCGCGGGCACGCGGGCGATTTCCTCCCCCGAGGCCGGGTTCACGACCGGGAAGAACTTTCCACTGGCGGCGCTAACCCAATGGCCGCCTACATAGCAGCGGCTGCGCAGCAAAGACGGATCGTTCAAGTTCATGCTTTCCTCCAAGCCACCAAGACGCCATCGCGAAGGAATTTTCGAATATCCGGCGAACGACTAGGCGAAACCCCTTAAAGCTAGGTATCATAGCTAAACTTGGTGCACACCGCTCAACCTTTAACTTACGGTCTATGGAAACGATCAACCTCGCCCTGACTTTATGGCAATCGGCCGTGGTTCTGTCCTTGCTGGTGGTGATCGCCGGGGTCCTCCGACCCAAATGGTTTCTGTTCTGGATCGAGGAACCCAAGCCGTTTTATATGTTCGCCCTAGGTTCCTTGCTGTTTATGGGCAGTTACTTCGGCTACAGCCTCAAAGTCGGCTCGCCGCTGCCTATCGCGGCCCTGCACGCAGGGATCTTGTTTGCGATCTTGCTGTTCGTGCTTGGGCTGATCAACCCCAGTTGGGTGTTTGGCACGCCTAAGCTCGACCGACTCTGGGTAATGGCGATCGCCTTGGCCCTGTTTATGGGATTTATGACCCTGCAAGGCATGTACTACGGCCCCAAGGCCAAGCGGGTTCACCCGCTGCCTAGCGAAGCTCAACCCACGCCGCCGGCCCAATCCCAATGAAAAAACTCATTCTCGCCTTCCTGGTTTTGCTCCAAAGCGCCTGCACCCTCGCTCCGCCACCTCAAGTGGCGCGCCGGCCCGCCCTGCCGGCGCCAACGAAACGCACGCCGCCGGTGGCCAAATCCTACCCCCTTCCTGAGCCGCCCTCCCCCCCGCCGGCCCGCCCTTATTCACCGCCTCCGCCGCCCTCCCCCCCGCCGGCGGCGGTTGCCTCACCGCCGCCGGCGGTGATCGCGCTGACCCGCCAAGCGGAACTCGACCGTCGGCAGGGGAATTTAGACCAGGCGGCTGCCCGCCTCGAGCGCGCTTTAAGAATCCAACCGCAAAACGCCGAGC
Source organism: Methylothermus subterraneus (assembly GCF_054656915.1). Classification (NCBI taxonomy): domain Bacteria; kingdom Pseudomonadati; phylum Pseudomonadota; class Gammaproteobacteria; order Methylococcales; family Methylothermaceae; genus Methylothermus; species Methylothermus subterraneus. The sequence goes on along the minus strand of NZ_BAAHXK010000003.1, from coordinate 75,203 downwards.
TTTGGCACAGCTTGGCCCAAATCCGCCTCGAACAGCATCAGCCGCGGCTGGCCGAGGAATTGGCCAAAAAATCCATCAGCTTGGCCGGCGGGGCGCGGGAAATCCTGCGCCGCAACTGGCAGCTGATCGCTGAAGCCCGGAGGATAAGCGGGGATCTTCCTGGCGCGCGCTTGGCCGAACAAGAAGCGGGCCGCTATTGACTGTCGAACTGGGCAAACCACTGCCCGACCCCGCCTGGGCCGTCCGGATCATAGTAGAGGGCGCGCAGGCGCAAGTGGCCGATCGGTCCCAACTCCGGCCCGGGCAGCAAGGTCCGAAACGCCTCCCCCCCCATGAGCTGATGGGTAATGGTTTGGTACAGCCGGTTGAGATATCCTTCCCGAACCACCGTATCGAGCATCGCCGGACCGGCGATCAGGTAGATGCTGCGGTACCCGAGCCGCCCGAGCGCCGGAATCAGGTACCGAGCCTGCACCATTTTCCCAGAGCCGGCAAAAACCACCGGGTAACCCGCCTTGCGCCAGGCTTCGACTCGCTCTGGATCGGCCTCCTCGCCGGTAAAAATGTAGACCGGCTGGCGATGGATGCGAACCGAATCGGGAATAGTAAAATTTAGGCTGGCGCTGGCGATCGCGATCGCCGGCTGCGGGGCAAGCCCCACCGACTTTCGCCACGCCACCAGGTCCTCGCCGGCAGGATGGGCGTCCAGTTGCAGGATGTTGCCCAACTTGCCCTCGGCCAGAGCGCGCAAATATCCGCCGTGGGTGATCAGGCAGTCGGCCTGCGCCTCGAGCTCGAGAAACAAGCGAAAATCCGCCGGGCTGGTGAGGCTTTTGGGCAGGTAGGTCTGACCCGTCTGCAAGTCTTCCAAGGCAATGCGGCCGTCCAAGCTGGCAAGGAAATTGGCGTACACGAACGGGCGCTTTGGCGTTCCCAGCGCGAACAAGCGCTCGCTAAGATACAAACCCTTAAGCGGCACCTCGGCAAAAGGGGGCGGATAAAGGCGGAAAATTTGTTTTTGCATACGTCCTAGGCCATAATTTAACGCCGGCAAGCAAGAAAACAAGCGCGACCGAAATGGAAAAACCTTATATCCTCCACATGCTCACGACCGAAAAAAACTTGAGCCCTTTTGACGTCAACATGGCTCAAGACGCCGGCTGGCAAGTGACCATGCCCTACCTGAACGTGGCCGAAAGCGAGGTCCAAGGGTTGATCCAGGACGCGATCTTCTCGCGCGGGCCGGGCGGGGTCAAGCGCACGGCCTGTTTCATCGGCGGCCGCGATCCGGAAACCGCGATCAAAATGCTCGAGATCGCCAAAGCCGCCATGGTGCCGCCGTTTCAGATTTCGGTCCTGGCCGATCCTTCCGGCGCCTTCACCACCGCCGCCGCCATGGTCGCCGCGGTTGAGCGGGAGCTTAATAAATTCGGCACGGAACTCGCGGGCAAAAAGGTGCTGATCCTGGCCGGCACCGGCCCGGTCGGGCAGATCGCCGCGGTGCTCTGCGCCAAGGCGGGATGCCAAGTCGCCCTGTTTGGGCGGCAGCAAGAGAAATCCGAGCGCGTCGCCAAAGTCTGCAACGCGTTTTTCGGCGCCGGCACCACCGCCATCCGAGGTTTGGCTAACGACCGGCTGCCCGAGCTTTTGCCCACCGCCGAGGTGATCCTCGCCACCGGCGCCGCAGGCATTCAGCTGCTGAACGCCGAGCAGATAAAATCGGCCTCGGCGCTGAAAGTCGCCGCCGACGTCAATGCGGTTCCTCCTCCGGGAATCGCCGGCATCGAGCCGCTGGCGGACGGCTCGCCCCTCCCGGGCGCGCCAGGCGGGGCAGTCGGCATCGGCGCCCTCGCCATAGGCAACATTAAATACCGCACCCATCAACGGCTGTTGCGCCAAATGCGCGAGGCCGAGAGGCCGCTGTATTTGCATTTCGACCAGGCTTTTGCCGTCGCCCGCGAACTCGTCCAACCCCGATCCTAAACCCACAACTCATGACTACGCGCACCGTGCTGCACATGCTCAGCCCCCACCCCCAGGTCAGCCCGTTTGACCTCAACATGGCGGTGGACGCCGGCTTCGATATCGTCTTCCCCCACGCCAACGTCACCTTGGATCGGGTTTACGCCTTAACCCAAGATATCATTTTCTCGCGCGGGCCGAAGGGGGTGAAAAGAACCGCCATTTTCATCGGCGGGCGCGACATCGGCGTGGCTTTGGATATGATGGAAACCATCAAAAAGGCGATGGTTCCGCCGTTTGCGGTCTCGGTGCTGGCCGACCCTTCCGGGGCTTTCACTACCGCCACCGCGCTGGTTGCGGCGGTGGAAAAGCAACTTAGGGAAAAACACCGCTTGGAATTAAAAGACTGCCGCGCCATCGTCTTTGGCGGCACCGGCCCGGTAGGCATCTCCACCGCGGTGATCGCCGCTCTCGCCGGGGCGGATGTGACTTTGGTAGACCACTTGAGCTTGGACACCGCCATGCGAACCGCCGAAGAGTACGGTCGCCGCTGTGGTTGCAGGCTCAAAGGGACGTTTGCGAGCTCCGGCGCCAGCAAAGCGTGGCTGGTCAATCGCGCCGATATCCTCTTCAACACCACCAAAGCCGGCATTCAGGTACTGGATCGGGAAATTCTAGAAGACGCCAAGCGCCTTAAAGTCGTCGGCGACGTCAACGCGGTCCCGCCGGCCGGCATCGAGGGGGTGCGACCTAAAGACATGGGCGCGCCTCTGCCCACCGCGCCCAATAGTCCGGGAGCCGTGAGCGTTGGTCCGCTGGCGGTAGGCAACATCAAATACCAACTCCAGAACGCGATGCTGCGCGACTTGCTGCAGACCGAACAACCGGTCTATTTCGACTTCCACGAGGCTTTCAAGCGCGCCCGCAAGCTGGTGTAGCCGAGGCGTGGACCCAGCGCCCACGCCAGCACTCCCAAAACGCCTAAGCCAAGCGGCCAATCGCCCAAGATCACATAAGGGGTAGCGCCGGCCAAGGGCACCACGGACGCGGTCAAAGCAGTCTGGACGAAGGCGGGCGCCTCGGCGACCACCTTGCCGGTCGGACCGATCACTGCGGTGATGCCGGTGTTGGTGGCGCGCAGCAGATAACGCCCAGCTTCCAGCGCGCGCATCCTCGCCATCTGCAGGTGCTGATAGGGCGCGATCGTGTCCCCGAACCAAGCGTCGTTGCTGACGTTGACCATATAGGCCGCCTGCGGCAACCCCACCAGGGCATCGCGGGCAAAGGCGTCTTCGTAACAGATGGTCGCCGCCAGCGCAAAACCGGCGGCCTTAAGCGGTTTCTGATCCCGGCTTCCAGGCGTAAAATCAGACAGGGGGATTTCGAGCACTTCCAGAACCCATCCCAACACCGACCGCCAAGGCAAAAACTCTCCAAACGGCACAAGATGCCGCTTGTCGTACCTTCCCGGGGACCTGCCCAGACTGAGCAAGGCGTTGTAGTAACGCCCCGTATCGAGATCGAGTACCGGAATGCCGATCAGCATGTCCACGCCGTGGGCCTTGGCCTGTTGATCTAAGGGAACAATCAGGCGGTCCAGGACCTCATGATAGAACGCCGGAACGGCCGTCTCCGGCCAGACGATCAGATCGGCGTCCAAGTGGCGGCGGGTCAGGCGCAGATACGCGGCCAGGATGTGCGCTTGGGTCTCAGGTTGCCACTTTAGATCCTGCGCGATGTTGCCTTGGAGCAGCGCCACCCGAAACGGCTCGCCGGCCGGCTGCGTCCAAGCGACCGACCGCAATCCCATTCCCGCCAACCAAATCGACCCCACCACCAGGACCCAGGGGCCGGCCCGCAGGCGTTTTTCCCAAGCTATAAGCAGCACGGAAGCGGTCAGAGCGGTCAACCATCCTACCCCGTATCCTCCAAGCAGCGGGGCAAACCCGGCCAAGGGGCTATCGACTTGGCTGTAACCTACTTCAAGCCAAGGAAATCCCGTAAACAGCCACCCGCGCAGCCATTCCACCGCAACCCAGACCGTAGGCAACCCCAGCGCCGGCCAACTTAAAAGAGCCGGTCGGCGCAGGCGCACCGCGGCCCACCCGGCCAGCGCCGGGTACAAGGCCAGAAAGGCAATGAACAAGGCCGTCAAGAGGGCCGCCTCGAGCACCCCTGCCCCGCTGTAGCGATGCATGCTGACAAACACCCACCAGACCCCCCACCCAAACTGGGTCAAACCGAACAGATAGCCGTACCCAAACGCGCGCCGTGGGGACGTGGCCCGTTGCCAGAGGTAAAACAATCCGGCCAATGCCAGCGGTGCCAGCCAAGCCTGATCGTAGGGGTCAAAGGCGAGCGGCAACAAGGCCCCCAAAGCCAGCGCCGCAAGCGACTTAGTCGGCACGAGTAGGCTCAGGCTCGAGCAGTTTTACCTTGAGCAAATGCACGCGGCGGTTGTCGGCACGCAGCACTTCAAACAGGAAGCGACCGAGCCGAACTTGCTCCCCCCGCTTGGGAACGTGCCCTAAGGTGGAGACGATCAAGCCGCCTATCGTATCGAAGTCTTCCGGTTTAAAATCGGCGTGGAAATAGTCATTGAACTCCTCGATCGGCGTGATCGCCTTGACCGTATAGACCCGGTTGCTGCGGCGGAAGATGTACTCTTCTTCCAAATCGTGCTCGTCGGCGATCTCGCCCACGATCTGTTCGAGGATGTCTTCGATGGTCACTAAACCCGCCGCGGCTCCGTATTCGTCGATGACGATCGCCATGTGCTGGCAACGCTGGCGAAACTCGCGCAGCATCACGTTAAGGCGTTTGCTCTCCGGCACGAACAAGGCCTGGCGCATCAGTTTTTTGACCGGGACCTTGAGGTTTTGCCGCCACACGTAAGGCAACAAATCTTTAGCCAACAAAATTCCTACCACCTGACTGCGGTCTTCGCCGATCACCGGGAAGCGCGAGTGGGCGGTCTCGACAACCTGCGGCAGCACGTCTTCGAGCGCGGCATCCTGGGGGACGACATCCATCTGCGCTCGCGGCACCATGATATCTCTCACGCGCGCTTCCGAAACCTTAAGCACCCCTTCGATCATGGACAGCGCGTCGCGATCCAAGAGATGGCGCTTATACGCCTCGTGCAGCATCGCCACCAACTCTTCGCGAGTTTTGGGTTCGGCGGCAAAAAGATGGCTCAAACGCCAAGCCCAGTTCCTAGAGTCGGCAATTTCGTCGGCAGATTCATCGTTCATAATCATTGGCTGGAATAAGGATCTTGAAACCCTAAGCGGGCGAGGATTTCCCGTTCCCGACCCTCCATCGCTTCGGCCTGTTCTTCAGTCAGGTGGTCGAAGCCGCGCAGATGCAAAACTCCATGCACCACCATATGGGCAAAATGCGCGCTCTCCGCTTTGCCGTAAGCCGCCGCTTCGCGCGCCACTACGGGAGCGCAGATCACCACATCGCCCAAGAAGGCCAAAGGAAGGTCGGACGGCGCTGCAAACGGAAAACTGAGCACGTTCGTGGGCCCCTCGCGCCGGCGAAAACGCCAATTAAGCGCGGCCATTTCTTCCTCCCCCACAATCGCCAACGAAATCTCGGCTATCTCTCCTTCCAAAGCCGCAATCGCCCATTGACGCAGCTTAGGGCGAGGTGGGCAAGGATGGTCACAGGCGATTTGAATCTCGACCCGGCTACGTTTGCGGCTGCTGGCGCCGTTCATAGGCTTCGTAGGCGGCGACAATCCGTTGCACCAAGGGATGTCGGACTACGTCGGCCGCGGTGAAATAGGTAAAGCTGATTCCCTCGACCCCTTTTAACACTTCCAGCACATGCTTGAGGCCGGAAGGCCGATCTTTGGGCAGGTCCACTTGGGTTACATCCCCCGTGATCACCACCGTGGAGCCAAATCCCACCCGCGTGAGGAACATTTTGATCTGCTCGACGGTGGTGTTCTGAGCTTCATCGAGGATGATGAACGCGTCGTTCAAAGTACGCCCGCGCATGAAGGCCAAAGGCGCCACCTCGATCACGTTGCGTTCGATCAATTTCAGCACCCGATCGAAACCCAGCATCTCATACAGCGCGTCGTACAGGGGGCGCAGGTACGGATCGACCTTCTGCACCATGTCGCCGGGCAGAAAGCCCAGCCGTTCCCCAGCTTCCACCGCCGGCCGCGTCAGGATCAGGCGCCTGACCTTCTCTTCCTCGAGCGCCGCCACCGCACACGCCACCGCCAGATACGTTTTGCCAGTGCCGGCGGGGCCAATGCCAAAGTTGATGTCGTGGGAAAGGATGTTTTTGAGGTAACGCTGCTGATTGGGGCCGCGCGCCTTGACCAACACCTTGCGGGTGCGGATGGTCTTATAATCTTCGTCGGATTCCCCTTCCAGCAAGGCGTTGATGGTGGCACTCTGGAGCGACAAGTGCACGCGTTGCGGCGTGATGATTTCCGAAGAACTTGCCTGAAACAGATGGAGGAGAACTCGCGAGGCCGCTTCTACCGGCTGGCTGGAACCGACGATACGAAAGCAATTGCCTCGATTAGCGATTTCAACTCCTAGACGCTTTTCGATTTGTCTTAAGTTTTCGTCATATTGCCCACACAGATTAGCCAAACGCTGATTGTCAGCAGGTTCCAAAGTAATTTGCAGCGTGGTCGATTCGTCGGTCAACGGCTAAAAGTTTAAGCCTTAACAGGCTAGTCCAACACCTATAAGTCATTTCAGCTTAGCTTAGACTAAGCGCCCTCGCAAGGAGTTCGGCAGGGCCTCGGCGATGACCACGTCGACAAAGCGCCCAACCAGCGCAGGCGGACCCTGGAAATTCACCACTCGGTTGCCGGAAGTCCGGCCGCACAATTCTCGCGGATTCTTGCGGGAAGCGCCTTCCACCAAAACCCTTTGGCAGGTGCCGATCAGCTTGCGGGAAATCTCCGCTGCTTTCTCTTGGAGCTTGCGTTGTAAGCGGCTAAGGCGCTCGCGCTTGACCGCCGGCGGGACGTCGTCGGCCATCTCCGCCGCCGGGGTGCCGGGACGAGGACTGTAGATAAAACTGTAGGAAACATCAAAGCCGACTTGGTCGATTAGATCCAAGGTCTGGTTAAAATCTTCCTCGGTTTCGCCGGGAAAGCCGACGATAAAATCCGAAGACAACGACAAATTGGGTCGCACCTGGCGCAGCTTTTCGATTTTTTCCAAATACTCCTGCCGAGTGTAGCCACGCTTCATCCGCGCCAGGATCCGGTCGCTGCCCGATTGCACGGGAAGGTGCAGGTGATCGGCAAGCTTAGGGAGGGAGGCAAAAGCCTCAATCAGATTTTCGTCGAACTCGGCAGGATGGGAGGTGGTAAAGCGAATCCGCTCGATGCCGTCGATGGCGGCTACTTCAAACAATAAGAGCGCCAGATCGGCCTCGTCGCCGTCCTCGGTCTCGCCCCGATAGGCATTGACGTTCTGGCCTAACAAATTGACCTCCTTGACCCCCTGCGCCGCCAAAGCCTTTATCTCTTCAATCACCTCCCGCACCGGCCGGCTGATCTCGGCTCCCCGCGTATAGGGCACCACGCAGTAAGTGCAGTATTTGCTGCACCCTTCCATCACCGAAACAAAGGCCTTGGGACCTTCGGCGCGGGGAGGCGGCAAAGCGTCGAATTTTTCCAGTTCCGGGAAGGAGATGTCCACCACCGGGCGTTTTTCCTTTCGCACCCGTTCCAAAAGTTCCGGCAGGCGGTGCAGGGTCTGGGGACCAAAAACGATATCGACATAAGGAGCCCGGCGTTGGATCGTCTCTCCTTCCTGGCTCGCGACGCATCCGCCGACGCCGATGATCACCTCGGGTCGTTTGTTTTTCAGCGGCCGCCAGCGCCCCAATTGCGAGAACACCTTTTCCTGGGCTTTCTCGCGCACCGAACAGGTATTGAGAAGCAAAACATCCGCCTCTTCGGGATCGGCGGTCAGCTCCAGTCCGTGCGACCGGCGCAGCACCTCGCCGATCTTGCTCGAATCGTACTCGTTCATTTGACAGCCGAAGGTGTGGATGTAAAGTTTTTGGGCCATGCCAACCGCCTAAATGGTTGAAAAACAGAGCAGAAATTATATAACAAACCGCAAGCCTTCCCCGGCCAACCTCAAACGCCTATGGATAGAACCTGCGAACCCGAGCTGATGAACGATCCCGTACAAGCCCAAGCTTACGCGCAGGCCGACTTCAGCTCGGCCAACCGCTTGTTTTTAGAACTCTTCGAGCGTTATTTTCCCGATCACGAACCCAGGCAGGTATTGGATCTAGGCTGCGGCCCAGGGGAGATTCCCTTACTGTTTGCAAAACGCTACCCAGCTTGTCACATCACCGGCATCGACGGCGCCGAGGCAATGCTGGCCTTTGCCCGACGCAATCTTGAACGCCAACCGGAGCTCAAAGGTCGGATAAGTTTTCGCAAGCTCCGCATCCCCGCCAAGCGCCCAAGCCGGCGTTACAACACGATCCTCAGCAACAGCCTCCTCCACCATTTGCCTGATCCTAAGCGGCTTTGGCATGAAATCCAGCGCTTTGGCCAGCCAGGCGCGGCGGTGCTGGTAATGGATCTGGAAAGGCCAGCGTCTCGGCGTGCGGCTCGAGCTTTGGTCGAACGCTATGCCGCGGAAGAGCCGGAAATCCTACGCCGGGATTTCTATAACTCCCTGTGCGCCGCCTTCCGCCTAAGCGAAGTCCAAGCGCAATTGACCGCAGCCGGCCTTACCGGCTTTCAGGTCGAAAAGGTCAGCGACCGGCACTTGGCAGTTTATGGCCGGCTCTTGAAATGAGACGGGCGCCTGAGGGCGCCCGCCGATGCGCTCGCTTTACTTGACGTAAGCGAAGGTTTTGCCTGGGGTCGCCGGCAAGCGCGGCAAGTCTTGCTTAGGGAAGGTGCCGGTCAAGGCGTTCAAGAACGCTACCAAGTCGGCCACCTCCTGATCGCTCAGATCGCGGTTGAGCTGCAGCTTGGCCATGACCCGCACCGCTTCCTCCAAAGTCTGAACCGCGCCGTTGTGGAAATACGGGGCAGTCAGGGCCACGTTGCGTAAGGTCGGCACCTTGAAGAAATGCTTGTCTTCCTCCTTCTTGGTGACGTTGTAACGCCCAAGGTCCTTCTTAAAGCCGTATTTGCTTTCAAAGAAGGGATTGTCGAACATCGGGAACTTGCGGAACACCCCTACCCCCTGGCCGGTCTGTCCGCTGAAGGCAGGGCCGGAGTGGCAGGTATCGCACCCGACGGCGGCAAAGGTCTGCATACCGCGCACTTGCTGTTCGGTCAGCGCCGATTTATCGCCCTTGACGTAGCGATCGTAGGGGCTGTCGGGGGTAATCAAAGTGCGCTCGTAGGAGGCGATCGCTTTGACCACGTTGTCCTCGCTGATCGTGGCGCCGGGGCCAAAGGCTTCTTCAAACAGCTTCGGATACTCCGGAATTTGCTTAAGGCGCGCCACCACCTCGTCCCAGCTCTTCATGCCCATCTCGATGGGATTGGTCACCGGGCCTCGGGCTTGATCTTCCAGGCTGGCGGCGCGTCCGTCCCAAAACTGCGTGGCGTGGAAAGCTGCATTCCAAACCGTTGGCGCGCTGCGATCTCCCGTCTTGCCGTGCACTCCGGCGGCTACCGGACGGTTGTCCTCGCCCCCCGCCATGACGTTGTGGCACGAGTTGCACGAGACCGTACCCGTAGACGAGAGCCGCGGATCAAAGAACAGCATTTGGCCGAGCTTGACTTTAGCCGGGGTGACCGGGTTATCGGCCGGCGCCGGAGCGGCTTCCGGCAGCGCCTGCCACTCGATCGCCCCGGCGAGCTGCGCCGCCCCCATCAACACCGCAACAGACAATAACGATTTGATTTTGAGCATCTTGAGCCTCCTCTTTGGGTGGGTTCTGGGGTCTTTAAGAACTTTCGTTCTTTGCTTTTATATTCAAGCACAGGGCTTTGCCGCCCTGCAACGCGCAAGCGGGAATAAAAAACCCGCCCGGATCCAGGGCGGGTCGTAAAGAACAAACCTTACCGGTCGATCAGGAAGGTTGGAACTGGTTGATGATTTCCAGCGCTCTTTTTAATTCCTCCTCGGCGCCCGCCAAATCCCCGCGTCTGGCCATACCGCGGGCTTTGCTCAAGGAACCGGACAAACGCTGCAGCTTGGCGCCGTACTGATCCCCCGTGATCTCCTTGTAGTACTGTTTGGCCTCGGCGATCTTATCGATCAACCCTTTCTGGTTGGTTCCCTCGGCCGCAATCTGGATGGCTTCGGTTAGCGCCTTTTTGACCTCGGCAATCGCCTTGTTCACCCCCTCAGCGCTCTCCGCCGCGATCGCCACCGTGGGTCCTCCCACCATCGCTCCGGCCGATACGGCAATCATGGCGGCAGTCAGAACGTTTTTGATCGTTTTCATGGTTCGCAACCCCTCTTGTGCAAATGTTATTGGTTAAAACCGATAAGTTTAATCGGCGCTAAATTACAAAGACACGTCAACACCACTCGCAATTTTACCACACCCTCACTCTCTGCCAAGCCCCGGCCTCCAGCTCAAAGTCACCCCCACCTCGTTTGGTCCTGCGGCGAACGGCTCGCACGCCCACAGGTCAGCCACCAAAGCCAGCCGGCCGTGCAGATAGACCAGCGGCAACCTAGGCCGCACCCACAACGGCACGCCTTGTTCTTGCAGCAGCTTCTTCAGCGGCCGGCTCTTTCGGCCAGGCAAGCGGCAGCGCTCACCGCCGCGGCGATAGCAAACCTCAATCTCTCCCTGGCGCCAGAACCGAACGGCCACCCCCTTCCCTTCAGCCGGTTTGGGTTCAAGCACGCTCCGATCTGGAAGCAGCAAAGGCGTCTGCCCGTCCCACGAGGTCTGCCATGCCGGGTCCGGGAGCGGCGCCGGGCGCAAGGCGTAGAGCTTGCCCCGATAGCGGCATACGATTCCTTCCGCCCATTCGATCCGGGGTTGGCGATCCGGCGCCGCCGCTACGGCTTCGTCCAAGACCCGGTCGAGCAAAACGGCCGGCGGGCTGCGAAATCCTTGCCGTTTCAACCATGCCCGCACCAACCAACGCTGGCGGGAGCGATCCAGCACGGCGAGCGCCTTAAGATCCAAGCCCCCCTCGGGATCGACCGCCGCCTCAAGGTGCGGTGCGGTAATCTCTTCCACTAATCTCTGCGCTTCAGCACAATGCTTAGCGCTGCGGGCAATGGTACGCACGCAGGCCGGCCAGCGCGCCTTGAGCAACGGCAGAATTCGGCGGCGCAGGTAGTTGCGGTCCAGGGACTCGTCGGCGTTGCTGGGATCGTCTACCCAGACCAGCCCGGCCCGCCGCGCATAGTCGCGTAGCTCTTCCTTGGGCACCTCGAGCAAAGGGCGCAGCAAGCGCCCGCGGCCTAACCTGGCTGCCGGCGCCATTCCCGCCATTCCCGCCGGGCCTGCCCCGCGCAGCATTTGCAGCAACACCGTCTCGGCTTGATCGTCTTGATGTTGGGCTACAAGTAGCGCCGCGTTTGGTTCTAGCCATTCGGCCCAAGCGCGGTAACGGGCATTGCGCGCCGCCTCTTCCGGGCTCTCGCCCGGCCGGGGGCGAGCATCGACCGCCAGGATCCGACACGGAAGGCCCAACCCAGCGCAGGTCTTCAGGCAATGCTCGGCATGGGCGTCGGCCTCCGGATGCAGGCCGTGGTTGACGTGGACCGCGCCAAACACCGGTCCTAAGGTGGCTTGCAGCTGCGCGCACAGATGCAGCAGGACGTGGGAATCGATCCCTCCGCTGTAGCCGATCCAATAAAAATCCGCCGGGTGCCGCTCGAGAAACCGGCTAAATTCGCCGGCCAGATCCCTCATGCCGATTCTTCGATATAGATGCCGTAGCTCATCAGGCGTTGGTAGCGTTCATCCAGCAGGCGCGGCAGCGGGATGCGCTCCAATTGCTCGAGGTGTTTGAGCAGCGCTTCTTTGATGTTGGCCGCCGCTTGCTTTTTGTCGCGGTGGGCGCCCCCCAAAGGTTCGGGAACGATTTCGTCGATCAGCCCGAGCTCTTCCAAGCGCCGCGAAGTAATGCCCATCGCCTCAGCCGCCAGTTCGGCCTTGTCGGCGCTCTTCCATAAAATGGAGGCGCAACCTTCCGGGGAAATTACCGAATAGGTACTGTATTCGAGCATCAACAACCGATCGCCCACGCCGATGGCCAAAGCGCCGCCGGACCCCCCCTCGCCGATCACCGTGCACACGATGGGGGTCTTGAGCTGGGCCATCGCAAACAGATTGCGAGCGATGGCTTCGCTCTGATTGCGTTCTTCGGCGTCTATACCTGGATAAGCGCCCGGGGTATCGATAAAGGTAAACAGCGGCAGTTTGAAGCGCTCGGCCAGCTGCATCAATCGCAGAGCCTTGCGGTAGCCCTCCGGGCGCGGCATGCCAAAGTTGCGGCGCAGCTTTTCCTTGGTATCGCGCCCCTTTTGATGGCCGATCACCATCACCGGCCGGCCCTCCAGCCGCGCCAGCCCACCGACGATCGCCGGATCGTCGGCAAAATGGCGATCGCCGTGCAATTCGTGAAAATCGGTAAAGATCAATTGGATGTAATCGAGCGTGTACGGCCGTAAAGGGTGCCGCGAGAGTTGCGAAATCTGCCACGCCGAGAGCGAGGAAAACACCGAAGCGGTGAGCTTGCGGCATTTTTCCTCCAGCCGCGCGATCTCCTCGGAAATATTGATTTCGTGGTCAAAACCAACGCGCCGAAGTTCCTCGATCTTGGCTTCCAGCTCGGCGATCGGCTGCTCGAAATCCAGATAATTCAGGTTCATGAACTGAAAATCTCTTCCAGAAAATTCCGCATCGCCAACCACGAACGGCGTTCGGCCACCGGATGATAGACCGTCCCTAAGCTTGGATCGTTTGCCCTCGGGTTGGTAAAAGCGTGCATGGTATGCCCGTAGACGTGCACTTGCCAGTCGGCGCCGGCTTCGGTCAGCTCCCGCTCCAGCGCCACCACGTCCTCCACCGGGACCATGGGGTCGTCGTGGCCGTGCAGCACCAATACCTTGGCGGAAATCCTGTTGCCCTGGGTGTTTCCGGGCGGCTTGAGCAAGCCGTGGAAACTGACCACTCCGCGCACGTCCGCGCCCGTCCGGGCCAGATCGAGCACGCACAGGCCGCCAAAACAAAAGCCGATCGCCGCCACGCGCTCCTTATCCACCATCTCCAGTCGCCGCACCGCAGCCAGCGCCAGCTGCATGCGCCGCTGCAGCAAGGCCCGGTCTTCCAAAAACGGCTGCATCAAGCGCGCGTTCTCCTCCGGCCCCGAACCCACCCGGGCCTCGCCATACAGATCCAAGGCAAATCCCACATACCCAAGCTCTGCCAAGGCTTTGGCCTTGTCGCACACAAAAGCCTCGCGCCCCCCCCACATGTGGGCGACCAAGACCGCCGGCCGCGGCGCAGGCGCCTCTGGAAAAGCCACAAAACCCACCATTCGGACCGCGCCGTCAAAGTATTCCACCTCTCGGCTTTGCACGCTCATCTTCTGCCTCCCTAGCGGGTGATAAAATCGTAAGTCACCACGCGCTCCACCAAGGGGCGCATCTTGGCGATAAGGTCACGATGTTTTGGGTGGTTTAGATATTCGTACAGGCTCTGGCGATTCTCGAGAGTTACTACTATCCCAAGGTGAAAATCGCTCCCCGACTTGTCCGGTAAAGCCGGCCCGATGCTGTAGTCCACTACCCCGGGCAAGTCCACCAGCTGCTTGCTCAAAGCCATGAAGCGCCCAGCCTCTTCGGCCTGCTTCAACCATACCACAACCACGTGCTTGATTTTACCGGGTTTGGCGATCTCGCCAGCCCACGCGCTCCCTAGCCCGATCCCGCCAAGCAGCCAAATTAGCAACCAGGCGCGCCGTATCATGGGGCCCTCCGCAACAACCGATCCTGCAAATGACTAAGCAGCCCTTCGCAGGCGTCTTCGATCATATCCATGACCCGCTCAAAACCCGCCTCCCCGCCGTAATAGGGATCGGGCAGATTGCGGGTTTTAAGGTGGGGGGCGTAATCGAGCAGAAAACCCAGCTTGCCCTGGTAGCGTTTGCCGCCGGTAAACAAAAGGGTATCGTAATTGTGCTCGTCCATCGCCAGAATCAGATCGAAGGCTTCGAAATCGGAAGGGACTTCGAATTGCCGGGCGCGCCGCCCGCCGATGTCGATGCCGCGCGCTTTGGCGATGAGAACGGCGCGCGGATCGGGGGATTTTCCCAGATGATAGGCGTGGGTTCCGGCCGAATCGACTTGCACCCGGGCGGTCAGCCCGTGTCGTTCGAGCAGGTGCCGAAACACCCCTTCCGCCATCGGCGAGCGGCAGATATTGCCCATGCACACAAATAAGACCCGAGTCATGCCGCACCTCGCTTGCAGTGCTTGGATTTACGCTCTTGCAGCCGGCTCTCGACCCGCAGCAAGTCCTCAAGTGTATCCACCCCCGGCTCGGGGGGCTCGGTCACAGTTACCACCAAAATCTTTTCTCCATACCACAACACCCGCAGCTGTTCTAGGGATTCGGCCTGCTCCAGCGGCGCCGGCGACCAGCTCACATAGCGGTGCAACCATCCGACCCGGTAAGCGTATACGCCGATATGGCGCCAGTGGAGACCGGACGGTACGCGCGCGGGCGTTTGCGCAAACCCATCGCGCAGCCAGGGAATCGGCGCCCGGCTGAAGTAAAGGGCATAGCCTTTCTGATCCAGCACCACTTTGACGGCGTTTGGATTGAATACCTCCTCTGCCTCCGCCGGGGTCGCCAAAGTCGCCACCTGGGCAGCTTGATGGGCGGCCAGAGAACGAGCCAGACGGTCGATCAACTGCGGCTCGAGCAGCGGCTCGTCCCCTTGCCAGTTGACGACGATCTCCTCCTCTCCCCACCCTAGGCGCCGGGCTACCTCGTAGATGCGCGAGGTCCCGCTGGGATGGCCGGGATCGGTCAGAAGCGCGCGCACTCCTGCCGCTTCCGCCGCCGCCTGGATGCGCTCGTCGTCGGTGGCCACCACCACTTCCTGCGCCCCTGCCTTGAGCGCCTGTTCGCACACGTGCGCGATCATAGGCCGGCCCGCGAGCTGCCGCAACGGCTTGCCCGGCAGGCGCGAGGCCGCATATCGGGCGGGGATGACGATCCTGAACGCGGTCATGGCAGGCGGTCGTATTCTTCCAGACTGAGCTTGCGCGCCTCTTCCTCAAGCATCACCGGGATCTCGTCGCGGATCGGGTAAGCGAGCCGGCAGGCTTTACAGATCAGCTCCTGCGCCTCGGCCGCGTAAAGCAATTTCCCTTTGCAAAGGGGGCAGACTAGGATTTCAAGCAATTTTTTGTCCATGGATTATTCCTCACCGCCCACGGGACGCGTGGCGAACGAGATATGCCTCAGGTTCAACTGGCGCGCCGCCTCCAGCACTTTGATCACCGCTTGGTGGGGGGTTCTCCGATCCGCCGCGATTACCACCACCGGCTGGGCACCTGGCTTTAGCGCTTCGGCAATGGCGCGCTTTAAGGCCTCAAGCCGCGTATCGGTCAGTTCGCGCCGTTCAAGATAGTAACGCCCCTCCGCGTCGATGGCAATTTCTATCACCTTGGGCTCGTTTTGCTTTTGGCCTTTAGCCTCAGGGAGTTGGATTTTGAGCGCCGCCTCGCGTTCGAAGGTGGTGGTCACGGTAAAAAAGATCAGCAGCAAAAAGACCACGTCGATCATCGGCGCCAGGTTGAGTTCGATCCGCTGCCGACGCTGGCGGCGAAAGTTCACGGCCCCTCCTCCGAGGCTTGCGCGGGAGCTTCGCTGTGCATGATCTCGACAAAGCGCAGCGCCTCGTTCTCCATCTTGAGCACCAGCTCATCCACCCGCGCCTCAAAATACCGGTGGAAGATCAACGCCGGAATCGCCACCACCAAGCCCGCGGCGGTCGTAATCAGGGCTTCGGCGATTCCTCCCGCCAACACTTTAGGATCCCCGACCCCGACGGAGGTGATCGTAGCAAACACCTTGATCATTCCCAGCACCGTCCCCAATAACCCCAACAGAGGCGCGATCGAAGCGATCGTTCCCAAAGAATTGAGAAAGCGCTCCAGCTCGTGCGTGGCCTGGCGACCGGCGTCTTCGATGGCTTCTTTCATCACCTCCCGACCGTAGCGGTAATTAGCCAACCCCGCCGCCAATACCGCTCCCAAAGGCGAAGAAGTCTGCAACCGCCGCAGAGCGGCAGCGTCCAGCTGGTTCTTGCGGTACAGGCTCCAGACCTGGGCGACGAGGTGCGGCGGGATCACGCGCTTGGGTCTTAAGCTCCACCAGCGTTCGCACACGATCGCCATCGCCAGCACCGAGCACGCCAGAATCGGCCACATCACCCAGCCGCCGGCTCGAATGATCTCCAACATCGCTTTGCCCCTTTATTTTGCCGGCTCGTTCCCGAGCGCAAACCGGCTCGTAAGCCAATAATGCAGCCTAAAAAGGGTTTTGGCGTGCGCGAGCAAGCTGCGTTTTTCTCCCAAAGTAAGCGGCTTTAACCCTTCTTCAAGAAAGTGATAGAAAATTGCCTGGAGCACCAAGCGTTGTTTTTTCGGCAACGGCTGATGGAGCAACAAAGCCGCGTGCAATGCGCACACCCCAGGATCCCGAATCAGCTCCTCTTCCTCGCGCACCTCAGGTTGCTGCCGCAGGTGCTTTTGGAACGACTGGATCAGCGGCGGGGGATTGGATTCTTCAGGAATTAAAAATAACCCCAGCCTGCGGGCCGCCAGCCCAAGACCGGCGCTGCTCGACAGCATGGAGAGGGGAATCACCAACACCAAACCCGCAAGCACCGGCGTAAACCACCAGAAAAAATCAGGAATATAAACGTAACTCAACACGCCGCTTGCGATTCCGATCAAAGTTTGCCCGCCGTGCGCAAGGAGCGCTTCCTTAAAGCGAAGTCGGCGCGCATCGCGCTGCTGGGGAGGCCAGCCCACGCTTTTGCGCAGCAAAATCGAAACGACGAATTTGCTCTGATAGAGCATCAGTACCGGCGCGATCAAAGCCGAAAACGCCGTCTCCAAAACCACGCTGGCTAAAACCCGCACCACCCCGCCAAACGCCCGCACACGCGCGCGCCAACGGGTAAACAGCAAGATCAAGCTCAGCAGTTTAGGTAAAAACAACATGGCCAAGGTAACCACCAGGATCGTGGTCATCTCTACTGCATAAGACCTAGGCCATACCGGAAAAATATTGTCGCCGAAGAAGTAGACCGGCTGGGTCTGGCTCTGCACGTAGGCTTCCAAGGCGGTCAGAAGCAAGAACAACAACCACAACGGCGAGGACAAATACGACATAATGCCCATCGCCAGGTGCAAGCGGCTGATCCCGGCCAAGCCGCGCGCGAAGATCACTTTGAGGTGTTGGAGGTTGCCCTGACACCAGCGGCGATCGCGCTTGGCGTAGTCGATCAAGGTGGGCGGCAGCTCCTCGTAGCTCTCGCCAAGCTCCGGCACCAGCCAGACTTCCCAGCCGGCGCGGCGCAGCAAAGCCGCCTCGACGAAATCGTGGCTCAAGATCTCCCCGCCGAAGGGCTCGCGGCCTTTGAGTTTGGGCAGGCCGCAATGGCGCATAAAAGGGTCCACCCGGAGGATGGCGTTGTGGCCAAAGTAATTGGCCTCGCCCAGCTGCCACCAGGCGGCGCCGGCGGCGAACACCCCACCGTAGAGATGGCTGGCAAACTGCAAAATCCGGGCAAACAGCGAGGATTGATTGACCGGAACCGGCAGGGACTGGATCAGCGCTACCTGGGGGTTGGCCTCCATCAACTCGACCATCCGCACCAAGGTCCGACCGCCGATGAGGCTGTCGGCGTCGAGCACCACCATATAGCGGTAACGGCTTCCCCAACGCCGACAGAATTCGGCAATGTTGCCGCTCTTGCGACCAAGGTTGAATTCGCGGTTGCGGTAAAAGATCCGTCCATGCGCGGCAAAGTCTTCACATAGGCGGTACCAGCGCTGCTCCTCTTCCATCCACAGCGCCGGATCGCGCGTGTCGGAGAGGATAAACAGCTCAAATCCCTCGGCGTTCCCAGTCTCCTGCAGCGATTGCCAAACCGCCCGGAGCCCGGCAAACACCCGTTTGGGATCTTCCTGGTAAATCGGCACGATCACCGCAGTCCGCCAAGGCGCGCGCTCGGTTGCCGGAGCTTGGGGTAGCCTGCGGGCAAGCGCTTTGGCGTCCCCTCCAAACAGTAAGGTCAAAAATCCCAACGTCGCCGTCCAGAAAGACAGGCTGATCCAAACCATAAGCAAAGCGTACAAAACCAGCAGCCCAAGCTCCAACGGCGTCAGGCCGTTTTGCTGAAAGGCGCTTTGCAGCATAAATAGCGCCATGCAGGCGGTCAGGCTCACCAGCAAAAAGAACCCCGCCCGCCGAACCCGAGCGGTGCGCCGCCACGCGGGAGCCAAAGCGATCGGGTTCACAGCCAAAACTCCAAATCCTGAGCCGGCATAACACCAGGCGCCTCCGGGGGCGTAGCTTGCGGCCGGCGTTCCTGCAGCTTAGCAAGCCAATCCGGCCGCTCGGGTAATCGGACTAAGTCGTCGGCGCAGACCGGCTCCTGCGTCAAAAGCAGGGCGGCTTTGACCGCGCTTACCGCTGCCGCGTCCTCGGGTAGGCGCACCCCCATCGCTTGCGCCAGCGCCCGATCCAAACGATGTTGAGCCTCTTCCAGCGCACGCCAGAGCACCCCTTCTAGGTCCCACCGACCGTGCCTTGACGCCCGATCCAGGCACTCTGAGGCCAACTGGGCGATCAACACAGGGTCTTGAAACCGCAGCCGCTTCAGATAAGCCTCCACAGCGCGTTTAAGCCTTTCGCTTTCCGGCTCGACCGGCTGCTCCAAAGGCACTATCTGCGCGGTCTTAACCATTATCGGCCCCACTGATATAACCAAGTCTCGGTTAACGCCTCCTTGCCCGAACGCAGCCAAGCGCGAAGTTCGATCGGCGGCTCGGCCTCTCCTGGGTCGAGCTCGAAACTCAAACGCCACGCGCCGGTCTCGAAATTTTTCTGTACCACCACATAGTCCACGGCCCCCGCCGAGGCATCCACCTGAGCTTCGAGCTTGGCGCTCTCCGGGTAGCGCCTTAACGCCTGGCCGGAAAAATCGATTACAAACCTACGCCGCTTCGGCTCGGGTGGATCGACGCCGGCGGCGCCGATCCGGGTCGCCTCGGCCCAACCCAAATGCTTAGGCAAACGTTCGTCCAAGGTGAAATACAAGCGGTAAGCAAATGCCATTTCCTGGCCTTCAGCGCTTGCCTCATCGGGCATCCAGAACGCAACGATGTTGTCGTATTTTTCGTGGTCGCTCGGAATCTCGATCAAATAGATCGCCCCCGACCCCCAGTCTCCCAAAGGCTCCACCCAAGCGCTAGGTCGGCGTTGATAAATGGCCTCCAGGTCCTGGTAGTGATCGAAGTTGCGGTCCCGCTGGATCAGGCCAAATCCTTTAGGGTGCTCGTCGTGGAACACGCTGATCCGCAGCTGGCGAGGGTTGTTTAAGGGCCGCCACAACCATTCCCCGTTGCCGCGGGCGATCGCCAGGCCGTCGGAGTCGTGGATCTCGGGGCGGAAGTCATCGACGGGGTATTCGGTGTTTTCCCCTCGGAAAAACATCGAGGTCAAAGGGGCGATCCCCAAGCGCTCCACCCCATGGCGAAAATACAGGCGGCTTTCAACGTCCATGACCGATTCCAAACCGGGGCGGATGACAAAGCGATAGGCGCCGGCCACCGCCGGACTGTCGAGCAAGGCGTAAACGACGATGGCGTTCGCGTCCGGCTGCGGTTTTTCGATCCAGAACTCCCGGAACACCGGAAACTCCTCGGCCCGCAACAGGCCCGTATCGATCGCCAAGCCGCGCGCCGACAGGCCATACGCCTGATCCAAACCCACTGCCCGAAAATAACTGGCGCCCTGGAACAGGGCGACCTCATCGTAATAGCCGTTGCGCTTGAGCGGAAAATGCAGGCGAAACCCGGCAAACCCGAGGTTCGGGTCAAACGGCCCGAGCGCGTTTTTGCCGAAATCAAACCAATCCGCAACGTAGTCCAAACGCCTGGGCTTGCCGTCCTCCACCACGTGGATGATCACTCGGTCCCGATACAGAAAGCCTCGGTGAAAAAACTGGACCTGAAACGGCAGCCCTTCTTCCCGCCACAAAGCGAATTCAGGCTTGAAGCGGATGTCCCGATACTGATCGTAATCGAGCTTGGCGAGCGCCTCTGGCAGGTCTGCCTCATCGCGCGCGTAAGGTCGGCTCGCCAGATCGCGGGCTAACCTTTGCACGGTTTCAAAGCCGAACCGGCCCGCATCCGAAACCGCCGGCACGGCTTCCACGGGCTGCCCTTCCACCGCTTCGACCCCAAGCAGGCCGAGCCAAATCCAAAAACAACAGCCGATTGCGACGACTCGCATACACCGCTTTGCAGAACGTGACGCCAAAAATATTTGGGTATGTAAGTTAGGTAGGAAAGGACACAACTAATCATTATATCTTGCTCCATACGGAATCCGCCTAAGAAAAAGCAAGCGCCAACCTTCCGATAGAAACACCTAGGATTTGGCATAATAATCGTTTACGTCAATTTACTTATCCGTTAGGCGCTATGACTCTACCTAACCCCTTGGTGGGCGTGATCATGGGCTCTAAGTCCGACTGGGAAACCATGCGCCATGCCGCAAAGACCCTAGAGCAACTGGAAATCCCCTATGAAGTTCGGATCGTCTCGGCGCATCGAACCCCAGATCTTTTGTTCGAGTACGCTGCCTCGGCCAAAGCGCGGGGGCTGGAGGTAATCATCGCCGGCGCCGGAGGGGCAGCCCATCTGCCTGGGATGGTCGCGGCCAAAACCCCCTTGCCCGTCCTGGGCGTGCCGATTCCCTCCCGCGCCTTGAACGGCCTGGACTCGCTGCTTTCCATCGTCCAAATGCCGGCTGGGATCGCGGTCGGCACGCTCGCCATCGGCGAGGCAGGAGCTGCCAACGCCGCGCTCTTGGCGGCAGCCATTTTGGGCAATAAATATCCGCAGATTGCGGCCGCTTTGGCGTCTTTCCGCCAACGCCAGACCGAAGCGGTGCTGGCGCACCCCGATCCTAGGGAGGAAGCGCCATGACCACCGTCGGCATCGTTGGCGGCGGCCAGCTCGCGCGCATGCTCGCTCTGGCCGGCTATCCGTTGGGCTTGCGGTTCTTAGTCTTGGATCCGGCCCCGGACACCTGCGCCGCCGGGCTCTGTGAGCACCTTAAGGCGCCTTACGCCGATCCGCAGGCGCTCGAGCAATTGGCGCAGCGTTGTCAGGTGATCACCTATGAATTCGAAAACGTCTCGTTGGAGGCAATTCAAGCTTTGGCGGCCAAAGTACCTATCTATCCGCCGCCGTCTGCCTTGGCCGCCAGCTGCGACCGGCTTAGCGAAAAAAACTTGTTTCAATCTTTGGGCATCCCCACGCCCAAATTTATTCCCATCGACAGCTTCGACGACCTAAAGCAGGCCTCCAAAATCTTAGGCTGGCCGTTTTTGGTCAAGACGCGCCGGTACGGCTACGACGGCAAAGGCCAACATCTGATCCGCACCGCCGCCGACGTCGAGGCCGCTTGGGAGCGGCTTGGCGGACAAGCCTTGATCGGCGAAAGTTTTGTTCCCTTTCAGCGCGAGCTTTCCATCCTCGGGGTGCGCAATAAACGCGGTCAGATCGCGTTTTATCCTTTGAGCGAGAATACTCACAAACACGGCATCCTGCATCTGGCCCGCAGTCGCCCTGACGATCCAAGCAGCCCGCAGGCGCAAGACTACGCCCGCAGGCTGCTGGAGCACTTGGACTACGTGGGGGTACTGGCTTTGGAACTGTTCGAAGTCCACGGCCATCTGCTCGCCAACGAAATGGCCCCAAGGGTGCACAACTCCGGCCACTGGACCATCGAGGGGGCGGAAACCTCGCAGTTTGAGAACCACCTACGGGCGATCCTCGACCTTCCTTTGGGCGCTACCGAACCGGTAGGATTGGCTGCGATGGTCAACTTTATCGGCACCGTGCCGGATCTGACCGATATTTTGGAACAGCCGGGGGTGCATGCCCACGTTTACGCCAAGGCCGAGCGCCCAGGGCGCAAAGTTGGGCACGCGACGGTGCGCGCCGCCAGCGAAAAAATTCTGGAAGCCCGCTTGCATCGGCTGTTTAAAGTTTTACCCTAACTCCTTATCAGGAGGCGCGATGAACCCAATCCAAATCGAACGCCTACCGGGTCTGCAAACCGCTCCCGCCGAGCCTCTGAAGGCCTGGCGCCGGTCGCAGCGGCTTTGGATCTTTGTCAGCGTGGTGGCGCTGAGCTTAAGCGTAGGGCTTTTGGCGGTGTTCCTGCGCCCTCCCATCTATCGCGCCAGCGCGACGCTGCTCACCACGGCCAGGCCGGCTGCGGATCAAGCCGAAGCCGTGGTCGACCCCCAGCACGTGGCGATCCAACAGGTCTTGCTCACCGGCCAAGCGCTGCTGGTGGAAACCCTAAACCGGCTGGAGGAGGACGGGCTGCTTGCGCCGGGCGACATGACCCCTGAAGACGCCCAAGCCATGCTGGGCGTTGCGCCTATCCCCGCCACCAACCTGATAGAGCTCAGCGCCGAAGGGCCCAGGCAAGAGTTGCTCGCCCCCCTGGTCAACACCTGGATCGAGGTCTATCTTGAGACGCGGGCGCGCGAGATCCAAGCGACCGCTTCGGCTACCTTGGCGGCACTGCGCGAGCAGCTGGCCGCGTTGGAAGCCAAAATCGCCGCCAAACGCCAGGAATTGGAGCAATTCCGCAGGCGCTACGACATCGCTTCCATGGAGCGCAGCGAAAACGAAACCCTCGCGCGCCTAAACGGTTTGACCCAAACCTTAAACCAGCTCAGCGAAGAGGAGGTCAAAGCCAAAGCGCGCCTGGAGGCGATCCGAACCGCGGTGGCCGCCGGCAAACCGGTCGTCCCCCAGGAAGACAGCCGGACTCTGGCCGCGCTCGCGGCCCGCGCGCAAGCGCTCAAAGAGGAGCTGACTTCGCTCCAGCAGCGGTTTACGCCGGACTATATCCAGCTCAACCCCCAATACCGTAAGGTGCCCGAGCAACTCAAGGAAGTCGAGGATAAAATCCGGCGCTTGGTGGGAACGGGGCAGAAGGCAGTCCTAGCGCAAGCCGAACAGGACTATCAAAGCGCCCGCCAGGCGGTGGCCGAGACCAAACGCCAACTGAAAGAGCACAAGCGCTTGGCGGCCGAATTCAGCGCCCGTTTCGCCGAGCACGAGGCGCTTTTGGAGGAGCTCAAGCAGATGGAAACCCGCCAACGCGAGCTGCAAGATCGGGTCACCCAGTTGGAAGTCAAGCAGCCGGAAAAATATCCGCAAGTGGAAGTGGTCGAGCGCCCTTTCCGCCCCCATACGCCGATCCGGCCCAAGTACTGGCGCGATGCGCTATGGGTCGTGGCCGCCTCGTTGGCGCTGGGGGTGGCGGCGGTGTGGCTGGCAGAATACCTGACCCGCCAGCCAGGCCTGCCGGAAACCCGCCTGACGCTGGCCGGCATCCATGTTTACGCCGCCCCAGAGACGTCTCCGCTCTTTAGTCCGGCCGCGCCAGCGGCTCGAGCCCCTCTGGAAAACTCGCCTCCCGCTGCGTTGGAATCCCCTTTCCCCAGGGAATTGCAGCGCGGCGAGCTCGAATCTCTGCTCGACCTGGCCGATTTGCGCACCCGCCAAACGCTGGCTTTGCTGCTCAGCGGTCTGACCCCAGATGAGATCGTCCGTATCAACGCCGCCCACTTTGACCCCGGTCAGGGCGAGATCCTTGTCCCCCCTCCCAACCGCCGCCTCCTTCCTTTAGCGCCGCGCCTTTCCACTTGGCTGGCGGCGAGCGGCGGCTCCCCGCTGGTGCCGGACGATTCGGAGGAGCTTGCCAAACTCATTTATCTGGCTGCGGTCGAGGCGAAGCTTGCCGAACCCGAGACCGTCACTCCCGAAGCGATCCGCCACACCTATCTGGTCTATTTGCTCCGCCAGCACCTGCGCCTTACCGAGCTGGAAAAAGTCGCCGGCCCAATGTCGCTTTCCCAGCTTGCCGCCTACGGCCGCCTGCTGCCTCCGGGAAATCCCAAGTCGCTGTCAGAAATCCAGAGGACCCACCCTTGCCTTAAGCTCTGATGCAATCGCCGACTTTCCTGCCGCCGCGGCGCTACACCTGGCGCACGCTCATCCAGCTGACCTTGGGCTACAAGCGCAAACTGCTCGCCGCCCAGGCCATCGCCGTCTTGACCACCTTGGCCTCGGTCCCGGTGCCGTTGTTGATCCCCGCTTTGGTGGACGAAGTTTTGCTCCAGAAGCCAGGGCCGGTGACGGCCTTTATCGACCGCTGGCTGCCGGCAAGCTTTCTGCCGCCTGCTTGGCAAGGCCCTTTGTGGTACATCGGCGTGGTGCTGATCGCCTCGCTTGGCCTGCGGTTGTTGGCCTTGGCATTCAACGTCTGGCAAACGCGCTGCTTTACCGAAATCGCCAAAGCGGTGATCTTGAAGCTGCGCACCGACCTTCTCAATCGGCTGGAAAAAGTCTCGCTGGCCGAGTACGAATCTTTAGGCAGCGGCACCGTGATCACCCATCTGGTCACCGACCTCGACACCCTCGACACTTTTCTAGGCGCCACCATCAGCCGATTCTTGCTCGCGCTGCTTACCATCCTCGGCACCGCCGCGGTGTTGCTCTGGATCCACTGGCCGTTGGCCCTGTTTATCCTGTGTTTGAACCCAGGCGTCATTTATTTCACCAAAATCCTGGGCAAACAGGTCAAACGCCTCAAGCACAAGGAGAATTCCGCCCTGGAGGCGTTCCAGGAGGCGCTGGCCGAGACTTTGGACGCGATCTCCCAAATCCGCGCCAGCAACCGCGAACGCCACTATTTTGATAGGCTGCGGGAATTGGCCGCGCAGGTCAACGCTCACGGCGCCAACTACGCTTGGCGAAGCGACGCTTTAAATCGCTTGAGTTTTATGGTTTTTCTGCACGGGGTAGACATATTTCGGGCCGCGGCAATGCTGATGGTGGTGTTTTCCGACCTGAGCATCGGCCAAATGCTTGCGGTCTTCGGCTATCTGTGGTTCATGATGGGGCCGGTCCAGGAGGTCCTTGGCATCCAATACGCTTTCTACAGCGCCCAGGCCGCCTTAAACCGCATCAATCGGCTGCTGGAACTGAAACAGGAACCCCAATATCCCCACCGCGTCAACCCGTTCAAAGGCAAACGCACGGTGGGAATTCGGGTGGAAGAGCTCCACTTCGCTTACGGCCAAGGCGCCGAAGTCCTCAAAGGAGTGAGTTTAACCATCCACCCCGGGGAAAAAATCGCCCTGGTCGGTGCCAGCGGCGGCGGCAAATCGACCCTGGTCCAAGTGCTGATCGGGCTTTATCCCCCAAGCCGAGGCATGGTGTATTACGACGGCATCCCCATCACTCACATCGGCATGGGCGTAGTCCGTGAGCACGTGGTCACGGTGCTGCAACACCCGATCCTGTTCAACGCCACCGTCCGCGCCAACCTTACCTTAGGACGCGAGCTCAAAGACGCGGCCCTATGGCAAGCCTTGGAGATCGCGCAACTTAAAGACACCATCGCCGCCTTGCCGCAAGGTTTGGAAACCGTCCTGGGCCGCTTCGGGATGCGGCTGTCCGGCGGCCAGCGCCAACGCTTGGCGATCGCCCGGATGATCTTAACCGACCCCAAAGTGGTCATCCTAGACGAGGCCACCTCGGCGCTAGATGCCGCCACCGAACAGCGCCTTCACCGCGCCTTGGCCGAGTTCCTTGAGCATCGGACCACTCTCATCGTCGCCCACCGCTTAAGCGCGATTAAACAAGCCGATCGCGTCTACGTGTTCGAGGACGGCCGAATCTGCGAACAGGGCAAGCACGAGCAGCTGCTCGCCGACAACGGCTTGTACGCTAAGCTTTACGGCGAGTTGCAGCGAGGTTAGCGTTGACTTCGGCCTACGACCTCCACTGCCATTCCAACGCCTCCGACGGCGCTCTGTCGCCCGCCGAGCTGGTGCGCCGCGCGGCAGACCTAGGCGTTGCCCACCTGGCGCTGACCGACCACGACACGCTGGCCGGGATCCCTCAAGCGCTGACCTCGGCGCGCCAACTCGGCATCGATTTTATCCCCGGCGTGGAAATTTCGGTCACCTGGGAAGGTCAATGTTTTCACATCCTAGGGCTCAATCTGGACCCAAACAGCGGACCGCTGCGCGCCGGCCTGGCGCAGCTCCAACAAATCCGTTTTGAACGCGCGGCCCGCATCGCCGCCCAATTGGAGAAACACGGACTCCCAGGATCGTTGGCCGAGGTGCAAGCGATGGCCGGGGGGGGAATGATCACGCGCACGCATTTTGCCCACTGGCTCGTAGCGCGCGGTTACGCTGCCTCGATCGCCGAGGGTTTTGAGCGTTTTCTGGCGCGCGGCAAGCCGGGTTACACCTTCGTCCGCTGGGCCGAACTGGAAGCAGCCTTAAGCTGGATCTGCGCCGCAGGCGGGGTGGCGGTGCTCGCTCACCCGCTGCGCTATGGACTAACTGCGAGCAAGCTGCGGCGCTTTTTGAGCGCGTTTCAAAGCCTGGGCGGGAAAGGAATCGAAGTCGTGTGCGGGCAAAGCACGCCGGCCCACATCCAGACTTTGGCCGATTACGCCCGCCGCTACCGCCTTTTGGGCTCGGTGGGATCGGATTTTCACGACCCCAACTTTGCTTGGATCGACTTAGGCAGGCTTGCCTCCCTTCCGCCTGGGGTGACCCCAGTATGGGAAGCCTTCAGACCTGCATAAAGGCGCAAGATTGGTCGGGGTGACTGGATTTGAACCAGCGACTTCCGCCTCCCGAAGACGGCGCTCTACCAAGCTGAGCTACACCCCGAAAGCAGTCAATGGGTTCTGGATACGGAAAACTCCGCCAGTGCGATTAAGGCGTCCTTGTAGGCCGAAGGCGAAAGCGGCGCCAGGGCCTGGATGGCCTTTTGCGCTTCGTCGCGGGCCCGCGCAACAGTGTATGCGATCGCATCGGTAGATTCAACGATTTTATAAACTTCAGCAAAGGCGCTGCGGTCGCCGGTTTCGATCCCCCGCCGAATCACCGCCGCCTCCGCAGGAGGGGCTTTCTGCATGGCGTAGATTAAAGGCAAAGTGGGTTTGCCTTCGGCCAGATCGTCGCCTAGCCGTTTGCCCAATCGGTCTGGATCGGCCCGGTAATCTAGCGCATCGTCGATCAGCTGAAAAGCGATGCCAAGGTGCATCCCGTATTGAGCGAGGCCATCTTCCACCGCTTTGGGAACCTCGATCAGAGTCCCCGCCAAACGCGCTGCGGCGCTGAACAGGATGGCAGTCTTGCGCCAGATCACGTCCAAATACTTCGCTTCCGAGGTGGCGGGGTTATTGACGTTGAGCAGCTGCAACACCTCCCCCTCGGCGATGGTGGCGGTGGTCTCAGCCATGATTTCCATCACCCTGGCGCGTTTGAGGCGAACCATCATCCGAAAAGCGGCCGCGTAGAGGTAATCGCCCACCAAGACGCTGGCAGCGTTGCCCCACACCGAGTTGGCCGTGTCTTTGCCGCGCCGCAGTTCCGATTCGTCGACGACGTCGTCGTGGAGCAAAGTGGCGGTGTGGATAAACTCGATCACCGCCGCCAGGACGATGTGGTGGTCCTCGCGGTAACCCAGCGCGTTGGCGGCGAGCAAGTGGAGCAGCGGTCTAAGGCGTTTGCCGCCGCTGTTGATGATGTATCGGCCGATCTGGTTGATCAGCACCACATCCGAGCTAAGCTCTTGCAGGATCAGACCATCCACCGACTGGATCTGATCCGCCACCAAAGCCCGGATCTGCTCGTAGCCTTGCGCGGGATCGCTCATTTGGTTAAAAGACACCGAGGTCACCGTTATGGGCAGGCAAAACGCATTTCAACGTTGCAAAAATAAGAGATGATACACTGGCTACCCTTTCCTTGACCAATCTTCGCAGGCAAGATATATTTTCTTGTTTCTGTTTATAAAATCAACGGTAGCGAATAGGGAGAGCACAAGCCATGTATGCGGTAATTCAAACCGGCGGCAAACAATATCGGGTCGGAACGGGCGACCGCCTGAAAGTCGAAAAACTCGATGCGGCAGAGGGCGAAACCGTGATTTTCGACCAGGTTCTGTTGATTCGGTCAGATGCGGGCGTGGCTGCGGGCACCCCTTACCTAGAAGGCAGCAAAGTCATCGCCCGGGTCATCGCCCACGGCCGCCATCCCAAGATTAAAATCATCAAATTCAAACGGCGCAAGCACCACATGAAGCGCCAAGGCCATCGGCAGTATTATACCGAGGTTCAGATTACGGACATCGCCTAAAACGACTAAAGAGGTAAACACTATGGCACACAAGAAAGCAGGCGGAAGCAGCCGGAACGGCCGCGATTCGATTTCCAAGCGGCTCGGGGTGAAACGTTTTGGCGGCCAGCTGGTCAAAGCCGGCAACATCCTCGTCCGCCAGCGTGGCACCCACTTTCACCCGGGTGAGAACGTAGGTTGCGGCAAGGATTACACCTTATTTGCCTTGCGCGACGGACACGTTGTCTTTCAGGTCAAAGGGCCAAAGCAGCGCAAATTCGTCAGCGTGATCCCAACTTCTTGACCTTATCCCCTGGCGCTTGCAAGCGGCAGGTTTATTATTTCAACGTAAGGCCCTGTTGGAAAACGGGGCTTTTTTATCTGCGATGAAATTCGTCGACGAAGCGGAAATCCAAGTGGAAGCAGGCGATGGCGGGAGAGGCTGCGTCAGCTTCCGGCGGGAAAAATACCTCCCTAAAGGCGGACCCGATGGCGGCGATGGGGGGGACGGGGGCGACGTCTACCTGATCGCCACGGAGGGTTTGAACACCTTGGTCGATTTTCGCCACCGGCGGATTTTTCGCGCCGGGCGCGGCGAAAACGGCAAAGGCAAGCAGATGAGCGGCAAGCGCGGCGAGGACTGCCGTATCCCAGTACCGGTCGGCACTCTAGTATATGACGCCGACACCGGCGAACTGATCGGCGATCTTGCGCAGGCCGGTCAGGCTTTGCTGGTCGCCAAAGGCGGGCGCGGCGGGTTGGGCAACGTCCATTTCAAAAGCAGCACCAACCGCGCTCCGCGTCAGGCTACGCCGGGCATGCCGGGAGAACGCCGCCGCCTGCGCCTGGAATTGAAACTGCTCGCCGACGTTGGCTTGTTGGGGCTGCCCAATGCCGGCAAGTCCAGCCTGATCTGTCGGATCTCTGCCGCCCGACCGAAAGTCGCCGACTATCCTTTCACCACCCTGTATCCGCACCTTGGCGTGGTCCGGATCGATCCGCTGCGCAGTTTCGTGGTCGCCGACATCCCCGGTATCATCGCGGGCGCCGCGCAAGGGGCGGGGCTGGGCATCCGCTTTTTAAAACACTTAAGCCGCACCCGGCTGCTGCTGCACGTCATCGATCTCGCCGCAGGCGACAGTCAAGATTTGTACCAAAACGCTATGCAAGTCCTTACGGAGGTAGCGAATTGGAGCGCGGAGCTTGCGCAAAAACCGCGCTTCCTCGTGCTAAATAAGATCGACCTATTATCGCCGGCCGAGGTCGAAGATCGAGCCAAAGCGTTAATTCAAGCCTTAGGCTGGCGCGGGCCGGTGTTTAAGGTTTCGGCAGCGACGGGGGCGGGAATCACCCCGTTAATCCACGCCATCGGCCAATTTTTGGAGAGTGAGCATGCGGAGCCGGCAAGCGTTTCCTAAAGCGCGCAGGATCATCGTCAAGATCGGCAGTTCGCTTTTGACCCGCGGCGGTCTGGGACTGGATTTGGAGGCGCTCGGCGAGTGGACCGCGCAGATCGCCAAACTCTGGCAGGATGGCCGGCAAATTTTGCTGGTCTCCTCCGGCGCGGTAGCCGAGGGAATGGCGCGGCTCGGCTGGCGCACCCGCCCGCAGAATTTAAACCAACTCCAGGCCGCCGCTGCGGTCGGCCAAAGCGGGTTGATCCAGGCTTACGAGAGCCTGTTTCAGCGCCACGGGCGGCGCACCGCCCAGATCCTTTTGACCCACGAGGACGTGGCGCAGCGCCAGCGCTACTTAAATGCCAGAAGCACCTTAATAACCCTGCTCGACCACGGCGTGGTTCCGATCATCAACGAAAACGACACGGTCGTCATCGACGAGATCCGCTTCGGCGACAACGACACCCTCGGGGCGCTGGTCGCCAACCTGGTCGAGGCCGATCTCCTGATCATCCTGACCGACCAGGCGGGGCTGTTTGATAAGGATCCAGGACTGCATCCAGACGCCCGGCTAATCTCCGAAGCGCGCGCGACCGATCCCCATCTACAAGCGATGGCAGGCGGCAGTCGAAGCGGTCTGGGTCGAGGCGGGATGATCACCAAGCTCCGTGCGGCAAGACTCGCGGCGCGTTCCGGCACGGGAACGGTGATCGCCTCCGGCCGCGAACCCGAAGTTTTGCTGCGCCTACTGCAAGGCGAAGCCTTGGGCACCTTCCTGATCCCCGACAGCGAACGCCTAGACGCCCGCAAGCGCTGGTTGCTCGGGCAGCTTCAGGTCAAGGGGCGCCTCGTTTTGGATGCAGGCGCCGTACGCGCGCTCCGCCAAGAAGGGAAAAGCCTTCTGCCCATCGGCGTACGCCAGGTCGAAGGCCGCTTTCAGCGCGGCGACAGCGTAAGCTGCTACGACGAGGAAGGCCGCGAAGTCGCCCGCGGTTTGATCAACTACCCCGCCGCCGAAGCCCGCCGAATCATGGGCCAGCCCAGCAACCAGATCGCCAAGATTTTAGGTTACGTGGACGAACCCGAGCTCATCCACCGCGACAACCTGGTGCTGATTTAAGCCGCCTGCGTTTTGCTAAGCGCCAAAGCCTTGATGCGCGCGCTCAGGCGGCTTTTTTTACGCGCGGCGTTGTTTTTGTGGATGATGCCCTTGTTCACCATCGAGTCGATTACCGGCACCGCCTCGCGGTAAGCCTCACGGGCGGCCTCCAAATCCCCTGCTGCAGTCGCTTTAAGCACCTTTTTGATCAAGGTGCGCATGCGACTGCGGTGAGCTTTATTGCGAAGATAGCGCTTGATCGCCTGACGCGCGCGCTTTTTTGCGGATGCGGTATTAGCCAAATCGACCCCCTTAAATAATTTAACGAAATTTCTTATTATCTTAAAGCCATCAAGGAGTGTCAATCTATGCTAACTTCTTCGAGGGTTGCGAGCAAAGGGCAACGAACTTGCCCTTGAGCCTGATCGCAGCGCTCGATCAATTCCATCAAAGCCCCTTCCATACGCTTGAGATCCGCAATCCTGACGCGCACAGCCTCGAGCTTACGCTGCGCCAACTCGCGCGCTTGGGCACAATGCAGGCCGTCTTCCAGCTGCAAGAGTTGAGCGATTTCCTCTAGGCTAAACCCCAGGCGTTTGGCCGCCTGGATGAACCGCAAGCGGGCGACGGTCTCGTGGCTGTAGCGGCGAATGCCGCCGTATGGGCGTGCAGGCGTAGGCAGCAATCCCAGGCGCTGGTAGAATCGGATTGTTTCCACTCCGACCCCTCCGGCCTTGGCGAGTTGGCCGATGGTCAAAGACTTGCCCTCCATCGAAGCGCTTGTCGGGCAAACCGTAACGCCGGTGCGTCACGGTCGAACAATCGAAGGATAGCCGGCGTTGGTCGTCGCCTGGATCAGCGCTTCAGGCTGGGTCTGGTCGGGGTCGTAGGTCACCGTGGCCGTTTTGCTGGCAAAGTCGACCTTTGCCTCACGCACTCCGGGGACCTTCTCCAGCGCCTTCTGCACGGTCAGCGGGCACAGCTCGCAAGTCATGTTCTTGACTTCGAGAACCACCGTCTTGAGTTCGGCGGCAAATACCGTGAGGGCAAAGATTATCCACATCCCGGCCACCCATTTAAGCATAGAAACCTCCTCTTTAGTAAAACAACGCCATCAGCCAAGGCGCTACCAAAAGCCCTAAGAGCAACGCAGCCACCGCCCAAAATATCCGTCTCTAGCGCCTGAGCACGCGCAAATCGGCGCAAACCTCGCCCGGCGCGCAGGCCCTAGGTTTAAGGTACAACTGGTAAAACGCCAGCCCCAGAAACAGCAGGGTCAAACCTAAAAAGATCGGGCGGTATGGGGCCATGGCAGTCAACGACCCGACCCACGCCCCGCCTATCCCGAGCGATACCAAAACCAAAGGCAAAACGCAGCACGCCGAGGCGCCGACCGCAGCGGCAACGCCCGCGATCAACGCGCTTTTCTCATTCCACTTCAACATCTTGCTTTACCCCATGCGCCACGAACTTTAAGGCATTTAAACCCCGTACTCGAGTACGGAGTCAATCCCTTAAAACTCACCGCACCCAGGCATCATCCACCCTGGGGCTGGTGGCCAAGATAGCTTGCAGTTGCTCAGAACTTAAATCCGAGAGCAAGCCGGCCTTGAGCTGAAAATCCTCCACCCAGGAAAGTCCAAGCAGACCTCCGGTCGCACTAAAGTCCACATCTGGCCAGATGCTGAAGGATTCCAACTCGCCGCCATACTTCCCAAAGCGCAAGCCGACGAACTCAGCCGGTGGTCTACGGTCTTCGCCCCGTTGCCCGGCGATCAGCATCCAACCGCCGCCGAAATCCCGCATGGCACAAAATGCGGCAAACCATTCAGGACCTTGCGGTGTCTTCAAGACGATAGGATAGCGACCATCGCCGTACGCTTGGCCGGCCTGCTGGATTTGCCGGCACGAAGCCAACGCCTGCGACGCCGGACAAGCCGGCACGGGAATCACGCGGCGCGCGGAAACTTCCGGGGTTTTAGACAGCACGGCGATTGGCGGCGGACTTTCGGCGTAAGACAGCGTACGCTCTTTAAACAAGCGGCTTTCGCGGACCGAGACCGCGGCTACCTTTGCCAGAGGGCAAGGCAAGGCGCCATCGGCATCGAGCGCCAGAACCCAATCGCCTGCCGTATCTAAAAGCGAAACGCCGGCTAAAAACAACTGGCCTTCTCGGCCTTGGCGCAGAAACGCCTCCCCCTGCTTGTCCCGACCGTAAAGCCTTTGCCAGACGATCTCCCCTGTCTGATCGAGCTTGGCCAGCCAAATCGCCGATTCTCCCGCGCCCAAAGCCAACGCGCCCCCGTCTGCGGTGGGGATGACCTGACGCAGGTGGGCAAAGCGCAATTCTTCTCCGTAAACCTTACGCCACTGCAAATGACCTTCGCGGTCCAGCTTGGCGACCCAAGCGCGGGCGCGAAACTCAGGCAAAGATTTCCCTTGAGGATCCGGCACCGCATCCTGAGTCACCCCCGCCACCCAATACGCGCCCAAAGCCTCTTGCACGTCAACTGCGAAAAAAACGTCTTCCCACCCGGCGGGCAAATCTTCCCCTTCATAGCTCCTCTGCCAGAGGCTTTCGCCCTCCTTACTCATTTTCATGATCCACGCCCCTGGCCGGCCGGTAAGATTCGTTGCCCCGGCGACGATGAAATGGCCGTCTGCGGTCGGCTGGATCGTTGCCGCTAAAAATCGGCCCAACGTCTTCTGCCAGAGCAGCTCGCCGTTGCGGTCCAGGCTTAAAATCCAAGCTTTGGAGTTATCGTTTTCGACTTCGCCGATCGCCACATAACCGTCTTGCGTCTCCACGGCCGAACGCAAACTCGCGCGCGTATAGGGCAGATCGACATAAATATCTTTTTGCCACTGCACCTGACCTTGGGCGTCGAGTTTGAGAAGCAGCCCGCCGCCCCAAGGTGGCGCATCGAGATGGGTCTTGCCCACCACCAGGACGCCACCGTCGCTCGTCGGTAACACGGAAGCCGTCAAGCCGCTGCGATAACACCTTTGCCAGAGGATTTCCCCCGCCCCATCGAGCTTGGCCACCCAAGTAGCGCATTCTTCTTCAAAAAAAGGCCGCGCTTCTCCTTCGCTACAATCGCCTTTAAGGTTACACTTGAGCTTGCCCAAAACGATCATCTCGCCGTCTGAAGTAAGCCTAAAATCGTCCAATTTCACGTTGTCGCCGTAAAACTTCGCCCAGCTGGCTTGAGCATCCGCAAAGACTTGCCCTACCCACGCCAAAAGCAAAATTCCAAAGTACCTGCCCATGCTAATTTCTCCCTCACGCCAGTGAAAACCGTTTGCGCCGTTGCCATCCAAGCGCTTAAAGTAGCTAATTGCAAGCTGCAACTTTTAAGGAGTCAAGATGCGCTCGCCGTTTTCTCCGCTGCAACTGGTCCTGCTCCTGTTCCTTTTGGTGTTTTTGCTGGCCTTTGTCCAGCTGCAGCTGATTTCGCTGTCGTTTGAGAAATTGGGGTTGTCGCCGCTTGGGGCTTTGCTGCTGCTGCTTAGCTGTCTGTTCGGCAGCGCCATCAACCTGCCTTTGTTTTCTGTCCGCGCCTTGCCGCCGCCCGAGTTCATCCCCACCCCGTTTGGCTTGCTGCGCCCGCCGCCTTTGCCCTTCACCGGTCGGACCATCGTCGCTATCAACGTCGGCGGCGGCCTGATTCCGGTTTTGTTTTCCTTGTACCTGATTAATCGCCTTAACCTGCCGCTTTGGCCATTGGCGCTGGGAACGGCGACCGTGTCTGCCATCGCTTATTTCTTGAGCCGACCGATTCCGGGGATAGGCATCGGCATGCCCATGTTCGTCGCCCCCATCGCGGCAGCCACAGTGGGTCTTCTCCTCGGCGGCGACAATCCGGCGCCCTTTGCCTATATCTGCGGGACCTTAGGGGTGCTGATCGGCGCTGACCTCCTGCGCCTCAAAGACCTGCCCGCCTTAGGCGCCCCTATCGCCTCCATCGGCGGGGCCGGCACCTTCGACGGGATCTTCATGACCGGGGTGCTGGCGGTGCTTCTGGCTTAACCCTTGATGCAGATGATAGGCCGCAACCGCGCCACCCGCTTGGCCAGACCGGCCCGGTCGGCAGCGCGGACCACCTTGTCCACGTCCTTGTAAGCCTGGGGAGCCTCTTCCGCCACGCCGCGCAGGGAGGGGCTGCGCACGATCACGCCTTGCCTGGCCAATTCCTCGACCACCTCCTTGCCCTTCCAGGTCTTGGTCGCCTGCTTGCGGCTCATGGCGCGCCCGGCGCCGTGGCAGGCCGAAGACAAGGCCAGCGCCTCGCCCCGCTCGGTTCCGACCAAAATGTAGGAAGCCGTGCCCATCGAGCCACCGATGATCACCGGCTGGCCAATCTCCCGCAACGCTTCGGGAAGCTCGGGATGGCCAGGACCAAAAGCGCGGGTGGCGCCTTTGCGGTGGACAAACACGCGACGGGGACGGCCGGCGATGAGGTGCGTTTCCTCCTTGCAGGTATTGTGAGAGACGTCGTAGATCAGATCGAGGCTGGCCTCGGGGAAAAACTGCGCAAACACCTGCCGCACTAGATGCGTGATGATCTGGCGATTGGCCAAAGCGCAGTTGATCGCCGCGCGCATCGCTCCAAGGTAACTTTTTCCCACCGGCGAAATCAGCGGCGCGCACGCCAGCTCCCGATCCGGCAGTTCGATGCCGGATTCCTTAGCTGCCTGTTGCATTTTCTTCAGATATTCGGTGCCGATCTGATGCCCCAGCCCACGCGATCCGCAGTGGATGGTCACCACGATCTCGCCTAGGCGCAAACCGAAAACGGAAGCGACTTTAGGATCATAAATTTCGTCCACCACCTGGACTTCCAGATAGTGGTTGCCGGAGCCCAAGGTCCCCATCTCGCGCCGCTGGCGCTCGCGCGCGTGTTGCGACACCTCGGCAGGGACCGCCCCGAGGCTTTGACCGCGCTCTTCGATCCGCTCCAGGTCTTCCGGCCGGCCGTAGCCCTGCGCCACCGCCCACTTGGCCCCGCCTTGGAGCATCGCATCCATTTCCTTGTCGCTTAAGGAGATCTGACCGCGGCTGCCTACGCCGACCGGCACCGCGGCATACAGCGCATCGGCCAGCTCGTTGGCGACCTGTTCGACCGCCTCGCGCTTCAAACCGGTACGCAAGGTCCGCACGCCGCAGGAGATGTCAAACCCCACCCCGCCGGCCGAAACCACCCCGCCCGCTTCGGGATCGAAGGCTGCCACGCCGCCGATCGGGAAGCCGTACCCCCAATGGGCGTCGGGCATCACGTAACAAGCGCCCACGATCCCCGGGAGCGTCGCGACGTTGCTGGCCTGTTCGGCCACCTTGTCGTCCATCTCCCGGATCAAGTCTTCGTCGGCGAAGATCAAGACCGGAACGCGCATTTTCCCCCTAGGAGGGATGCGCCAGAGAAACTCGCCGACCCGCTCCAGTTGGCCGATATCCATAAGCCCTCCTCAGACGTCCAACACGCACTGTGCCACCCACTGGCCGTCCTCCTTGGCCACCTTCAATTCGGTATAGGTCGCTCCTTTGACCTCGACCGCCGGTTGGTGTTTCGCGCGGTCCACCGGTTCTCCCCACAAGGAGGCGCGCAACCGCTTGGGTTCGATATGCACCTCGAACTTGCCAAACACCATCGTGCGGACCGCCATTTCGTAAACCACCGCGTTGAGGAAATCCACCAGCAAGGTCTCCAAGTCGCCTTCGCGCGCGATTTCGATATCCACGCGTTCGAGCGGCGCCACCCGCTGCGGGTCGGTCACTACCGCGGTCAACGCCAGCGCCGCCTGGGCAAACGCCTCTGCCGGCGTGGCCCCAAAACCGCGCACTCCGATGTCGGCCATGTGTTCGAAATGTTCCCAGCTCGCTTGGGCCACCGCCGCCCCCTGCTATCATTGCGCCAACCATAAAAAACATGGGGATCCAATGCTGGAATTCAAGCTGCAGGTTTTGCTTCTGGTCGCCAACAGCGCGCCCGTGCTCGCCTTCGATCTCATGAAAGACCGGCTGGCCTGGCCGGTGGACTTGGGGCTCAGTTTCTGCGATGGCCGGCCGCTCCTCGGGCCGGCCAAAACCTGGCGCGGGCTCCTCGCCGCACTGATGGCGGCTTGTTTGGCCGCTTTATTGCTTGGACTCTCCTGCACGGTCGGGCTTACCATCGGCGCCGGAGCGATGGCCGGGGATATGCTCTCGAGCTTTTTCAAACGCCGGCTGAACATCGAAACCAGCGGCCGCGCGATGGGTTTGGATCAAATCCCCGAGAGTTTGTTGCCTTTGCTTCTGGTCAAGGAACGATTCGATCTGGATTGGCACGCGATCGCGCTGTTGGTGGCGGTCTTTTTCTTGCTCGAGGTGAGCTTGTCGCCGCTGCTCTATCGCCTGGGCCTTCGCAAGCGCCCTTATTGACCGCGCCGCAGCACGTGCAAAGTGACCTCCGGCGGACAGTTGAGGCGCACGTCCACCACGCTCACCCCGCAGCCGCGCGAAGTATAGCCTTGA
Source organism: Methylothermus subterraneus (assembly GCF_054656915.1). NCBI lineage: Bacteria > Pseudomonadati > Pseudomonadota > Gammaproteobacteria > Methylococcales > Methylothermaceae > Methylothermus > Methylothermus subterraneus. The sequence continues at coordinate 37,800 of NZ_BAAHXK010000003.1, read as the reverse complement.
AGATTGGCATAGCGCCAGCGCCCCGCGCACAACTTCAAAGGGGCATCGGCGTTGCGCCAAATAGGGATCCCCCCAGGCAGGCAAATCTGCCCGCCGTGGGTATGGCCGCACAGCATCAGGTCGAACTTGGCGTAGGCCGCGTTGCGATAGATTTCCGGCGAGTGCGAAAGTAAGATCGCAACCGCCTCCTCCGGCACCCCTTCCAAGGCTTTTTCCAGATTGTCCGCCCGGTAATAATGGGGATCGTCGATGCCGCTGAGGTAAATCTCCGCCCCGCCCCGGCTCAAAGCGACGGATTCGTTCATCAGCACGCGGATTCCCAAAGCCTCAAGTCCAGGCACCATATAGATCGTGTCGTGATTCCCCAATACCCCATAGCGCGGGGCTTTAAGATACGGGACGACCTTGGCAAGAGCATCCAAGGCCGGCTGCCAAGGCCCAAACGTGCGGGCGCGGAAATCGCCGGTCAGGACGCACGCATCGTAATCCAAGCCCTGCACCGCCGCGCTCAAAGCCTCCGGCAAGTCCGGGCTCATATCTAAATGCAGGTCGCTCAAGTGCAGCAAGCTAAAACCGTCAAACGGAGCCGGCAGATGCGGCAAACGGATCTCGTTCTTGATCACCTCGATCTTTCGGGCATTGCGCCGCCCCCGCGCATGCAGGCCGACTAGGCGTAAGGCGTGGCGGATCCAGGCGTGAATCGAGTACCAGTTCTCCAGGTGGAAGAAATTGCGCCCCAATCCGCCAAACACCCGCTGCTCGAATTCCTGCTCCATCCCCAAACGCTGGTTTAGGTGTGCTCGGCCGATGCGGGCTTCGAGCAGGCGGTACAAGGCATTGGACGGGGGACTATCCACCTACCTCCTCCCGGGGCGACAAAGGCTTGCCAAATCCCATCGCCACCTCTTGCATTAATCTTTGCGGCTCGTGCCGGTGGCGCGCGGAGAAATGAAACGGCACCACCCGCTTGGCGCCGACTTGCCTGGCGATGTCTCCGGCCTGCCAAGCGGTCAGGTGATATTTTTGCGCTGCTTGCTCTGCCGCCTCCTGCAGGAAAGAGGCCTCGATATACAGGCAATCGACCCCGTGCAGCAACGCTTTCAGGCGGCGCAGGTTCTCCTCGCCATAAAGCGTATCCACCACGTAGCCGACCTTCAGCCCTGGGACGATGCGCAGGATGTGCTCTTTCAGTTCGCCCAAACGAAACCGGCGCACGTTTTGCTTGGCTTCGTCCCGCCACCGGACGAGGATGGGAAAATCGTCGCCCTCGCCGCGCAGAATCGCTTGTTTTAGTTCTTGCAACCAGGGACCGGTGGGAAGGCCCAGCTCATCCAAGCGATTCTTCCACACGTTGACGTGCTCCGTTTCCTCCAAAGCAAAAGCCAGGCAGGGGGTTTTGTGATCCAGCACCGCCGCCCGAACCTTGATTCCCGGCTCCTCGAGCAACGCCCCTTCGCGCACCGGCGCCGGAGACAAAGGCTCGCCGGCAAATTTCTTCAAGCAGCGAAACCTAGCCCGCGCCATCCGGTCACCGCCGTCCCATTCGTGGACTACAAAGACCAACTCGTCCTCATAGTTTTCGACCAGATTCCAAGTATAGCCTCTCAGTTTATGCTCGACCCGCTCGATAAACCCAGACGGACCGTACAGATGGACGGTCCTGGCCCGCCCCAGGCAAACCCGCAGCAGGTAATCGAAGCCGTAGAAGTGATCCATGTGGGCGTGGGAGACGAACACGTGGCTTAGCCGCAAAAGCTTTCTCGGGCTCAACGCATGGATGTCGCCTAGATCAAACAGCAAGGCGCGCTTTTGGAACAAAAATTCCACGTAAAGCGCGGGGTCTCCGAACGGATCGTTGACCAACTGAAGCTGAAAGCTCGGTCTCACCGGTCCCCTGTTTCCTTGCTGGGATCTTTAAGGAGCTCGCCGGTTTCCCGATCCACTTGCACGTGCACCACCCGCCCGTCCGGCGTCAGCACGCGGATGAGGTAAACCGGCCGGTCTTCCTCGAGGATTTCTCTACCTCCTAACACGCGCCCGTCGATTTTCTTTTGCACGCGGGCGGCGGCTTGATCCAAGTTAAGAGGCTCGGCCCCGAGGGGAAGCGCAAGCAGCAGTCCAATCCCTACCCCTCCAGACCGCAGGAAACTCACCGAACCGCTCCCCACCTCAGCGACTGCAGCAGAGTCTCCCCTAAACTGGCCCCAAGTTTTCTCGCCAGGCGTACGAACACGTCTTCCTCCGGGGTAAAGTCGACGATCTTGCCGGCACCGATGACTTCCTCGGCCACATAATCCGCATCGCCGATGCCGTCGGCCAGCCCCAGCTCTAGGCTCTGGCTGCCGGTCCACACCAGCCCGGAAAACAGCTTCGGATCGTCTTTGAGGCGCTCGCCCCGCCCCCGCTTGACTGCCTCGATGAATTGACGGTGCACCTCTTGCAGCAGGCTTTGCACGTGCGCTTTCTCCTCGGGCTTGACCGGCGAGAACGGATCGAGCAGCGCTTTATGCTCGCCGGCGGTCAACAGGCGCCGCTCGATCCCCAGCTTGCTGAGCGCCTCGACAAATCCAAAGCCGTTCATGATCACGCCGATGGAGCCCAAAATGCTGGCCGGATTGACGTAGATCTTGTCGGCGGCGGCGGCAATGTAGTAACAACCCGAAGCGCACACGTCGGCCACCACCGCGATCACGGGAAGCCTGGGTTTTTGCCGCTTGAAGCGCAAAATCGCCTCATACACATAGGCCGCCTGCACCGGGCTGCCGCCGGGCGAGTTCAGCTCGAGCAGCACCCCTTGCGTCCGCGGATCGGAGAACGCCCGCTTGAGGCCTTTGATCAGGACCTGGGCGCTGGCGGGGGAATCCTCGAGCAAAATCCCCTTGACCTCCAGTTTGGCGGTGATCTTGCCGGCCGGGGGCGCGATCTCGGCCCACGGCTTAAAGACGCTCAAGGTCACCGCCACCAGATAGGCGAAAAACAAAAACTTGAAGAACAGGTTCCAGCGCCGCGCCCGCCGCTGCTCGGCGATTCCCTCCAAGACCAGCTTCTCCAACACCTCCCGCTCCCACGGTCTTGAGGTCATCTCCGGTTCCTGAGCCATTGCTTCCTCCTTACCGCGAATAGGAAATGCGGTAGACCACCCCGCGCTGGTCGTCGGATACGAGCAGCGAACCGTCTTTGAGTTCCAAAATATCCACCGGCCTTCCCAAGACCTTGCCGTCAGGCTGGAGCCACCCCTCCGCAAAAACGTGCTCGGCCACCGGCCGGCCGTCCTGGAACTCGAGCCAGACCAGCCGATAGCCTACCGGCTTCGAGCGGTTCCAGGAACCGTGCTGGGCGACGAACAATTGCCCCTGGTAAACGCTTGGGAATTGGGCGCCGGTATAAAAGCGCACCCCGAGCGGGGCCACATGGGCCGCAAACCGCCACGCCGGCGGGGTAAACTCGCGGCATTCGGCTTCCTTGCCGTACTCGGGGTCGGGAATGTCGCCGCCGTGGCAATAGGGAAAGCCAAAGTGCAGTCCCGCTTTGGGGGCGTGGTTGAGCTCGTCCGGGGGACGGTCGTCGCCCAGCCAGTCGCGGCCGTTGTCGGTGAACCATAAAGCGCGGGTCTTGGGATGCCAGTCGAAGCCCACGCTGTTTCGCACACCGCGGGCGAAGACCTCCAAACCGCTGCCGTCGGGGTTCACGCGCGCCAAGGTGGCGTAGAGCTCGTCCTTAGGCAGGCACACGTTGCACGGCGCCCCCACGTTGAAGTACAGCTTGCCGTCCGGCCCTACCTTAAGATACTTCCAGCCATGCCAAAGGTCGGACGGTAAGGTGTCGATCACCACTTCAGCTTTGGGCGGCTCGGCCAGATGCCGGCCGATGGCCTTAAAGCGCAAAATCCGCGAGACCTCGGCGACGTACAGGTCGCCTTGGAACACCGCCACCCCGTTGGGCATGGTGAGACCTTCGGCGATCACGTAGCGGCGCTCGGCCAAACCGTCGCCGTCTTCGTCGCGCAGCGCATACACTTTGCCGGCGGTGCGGCTACCCACGTATACTGTGCCGTCTTCACCCAAAGCCAGAGATCGAGCATCTGGAACGTCGCGGGCGAACAGCTCGATCTTAAACCCAGGCGGAAGCTTAATCGCCTCGAGCGAATCGCGCGCCGCTTGGGCCTGAGCTGTCCAGACCAAACCCACCAGCAGCCCCCAGAAGATTTTCATGGCTTACCTCGCTTGGATCCAACCTGAACCATTATCGACTTAAGGTCCCAGTGACATCAACTCGGCGAATTTGCTAATTTAATGCTTGAAATTGGCATTTCTATCCCCAGTTCGTCAACAGGACCTTTAACTTGGAGGATTGGCAAAGCATGCTGCGCATTCTGTTGTTTCTGGCGACCAACGTCGCGGTGTTGTTAATGATCAGCCTGGTGTTCCAGGTGTTGGGTCTTGGTACCTTCCTCGACCGGCAAGGGGTGCATCTTGATTTGAACCGCCTGCTCGTGTTCTCGGCCTTGATCGGTATGTCCGGTTCGTTCATCTCGCTGGCCCTGTCCAAATGGATGGCCAAGACCTCGATGGGGGTCTACGTCATCGACCGCCCCCAGAACCAGACCGAGGCCTGGCTTTTGCGCACCGTGGAGAGGCTGGTGCGCCAGGCCGGGATCGGGATGCCGGAGGTCGGGATCTTCCCAAGCCCTCAGCCCAACGCTTTTGCCACCGGCATGGATAAGCACCACGCCCTGGTGGCGGTCAGCACCGGGCTGCTCGAGACCATGAACCCCGATGAGGTCGAGGCGGTGTTGGGGCACGAAATCAGCCACGTCGCTAACGGCGACATGACCACGCTGACCTTAATCCAGGGCGTGGTCAACACCTTTGTGTATTTCCTCGCCACCATCATCGGCCACGTGGTGGACCGCACGCTGTTCCGCTCCCAGGACGAGGAAGGCGGCTACGTTGGGTACGGCCCAGGTTACTATCTCACGCAGATGGTGGCGCAGATGCTGCTCGGCATTCTGGCCACCATGGTGGTGATGTGGTTCTCGCGCTGGCGGGAATTTCGCGCCGACGCCGGTGGGGCCCGGCTGGCGGGCCGACAAAAGATGATCTCGGCGCTGGAGGCCTTGCGCCGGGCCGCCGAACCCGAAGACCTGCCCGGGGAGTTTGCCGCTTTTGGCATCAGCGGCTCGATCGGCCAAGGTTTGATGCGCCTGTTCATGAGCCATCCGCCGATCGAAGAGCGGATCGCCGCGCTGCAAAGGTTGCGCGGTTAACAAGCCTCTTGCAGGCGGCCTGTGGCCGCCTGTTTTTTGTAAGCTTTGCTTGGGCTCCTCCGACTCAAGCTGGCAAACCAACCGCTTAGGGTATGGAGGTGGGTAAGCTGGCTGCAATAATCAGCTTGGTCTTTGCGCCTTTTCTTAAGGCTCAGGAAATCCTCAAGGTAGGAAGCTTTTCTGCGGGCAGCCTGGATGGTTGGAAAGCCAAGCGCTTTGCCGGGGAAACCCGATACCGGCTGGTGCCGCTAGACGGTAAAACCGTGCTCAAGGCCCAAAGCCAGGCGAGCGCTTCTGGCCTGTACCGGGAAATGTCCGTAGACCTTCGCCGAACTCCGTATCTGAACTGGTGCTGGCAGGTGGTCGAACCACTCCCTCCCTTGCCAGAGACGAGCAAGGCCGGAGACGATTACGCCGCCCGCATCTACCTGGTCAAACAGGGCGGGTTGGCGTTCTGGAAAACCAAAGCGCTCAACTACGTCTGGTCTTCGTCGCAACCGCTTGAGAGTTTATGGCCTAACGCTTTTGCCGGCAGAAGCGTCATGATGCTGGCGGTGCGCACCGGCAGGAGTTCCTGGCGGTGCGAAAAGCGGGACGTTCCGGCCGACTGGCGGCGCGCTTTCGGCGAGGAGCTAACCCGCCTCGACGCGGTGGCCCTGATGACCGACAGCGACAACAGCAAACGACAAACGGCGGCTTATTATGGCGACATCTGGTTTTCCTCGGATTGAGATCGAACCGCAGGCGGATTTTCCCGCCGTCACCCGCGCCCGCCTGGAAACCCTCCAGGTCAACCTAGGCTATCGCTGCAACCAGGCCTGCACCCACTGCCACGTGGCCGCTGGCCCCAGGCGGACCGAGGCGATGGACCGCGATACCGTCGAGGAGGTGCTGGATTTTCTCGCCCGCGCCGAGATTAAGGTTTTGGACCTGACCGGTGGGGCGCCGGAGATGAACCCGCATTTCCGATACCTGGTGAGCTCTGCCCGCAGGCTTGGGGTCCACGTGATCGACCGCTGCAATCTCACCATCCTAGAGGAGCCCGGCTATGAGGATCTGGCCGAGTTTCTGGCCGCCCAGCAGGTCGAGATCACTGCCTCGCTGCCTTGCTACCTAGAGGAAAACGTGGACAAACAGCGCGGCCGGGGCGTGTTCCAGAAGAGCATCGCCGCACTCAAGCGGCTCAACCGTTTAGGCTACGGCCAAGGCTTAGGGCTGACGCTCAACCTGGTCTTCAACCCCCAAGGACCGGTCCTGCCCCCGCCCCAAAGCCAACTGGAGGCCGCCTACAAGGTCCACCTCAAAGAGCGCTATGGGATCGAATTCGACCGCCTCTACACGCTCACCAACCTGCCCATCCAGCGCTTTGCCCGGGTGCTGCGCCGCGAGGGACGGCTTAAGGAATACGTGGCGCTGCTGCGCGCCCACTTCGACCCGGGAAACCTCAAAGGCCTCATGTGCCGTACCAGCTTAAGCGTGGACTTTCAAGGCTACGTGTACGACTGCGATTTCAACCAGATGCTTAAGTTACCCTTAAGGGGAGCAAAGCATCGTCTGCGCGAGCTCGATCCCAAAGCGCTGCCAGGAGCGCCTGTGGCGGTGGCCGAGCACTGCTACGCCTGCGCCGCCGGCCAGGGAAGCAGCTGCACCGGGGCCTTGCGCGCCTAATCGAACAAGCGCTCGGTCCCGGGCAGGACCCCGGCCTCGATGAACTCGATCGCGTTGGCGTCCGGGTCGCGGCAAAACAGCGCGCGGCGACCGGACTTGCTCGCGCTATAGGGAATCCCGGCTTGCTCCAGACGCCGGCGGACGGCTTCAAGATCCGGCACGATCAGGGCAAAATGCCGGTCGCGCCCGCCGTGCTCCGGGCGCCCTACGACCGGATCGGGGCTGGGCAGTTCGATCAGGTGGATCTGCTGGTGTTCGGAAATCTGCAGCCAGGCCCCGGGAAACGGAAAGTCGGGCCGCTCGGTCTGCTGCATCCCCAGCACCCCGCAGTAAAACGCAAGCGCCCTTTGGGTATCCGAAACCAATACGCTGGCGTGGTGTAGATAAAACCGCATATTAGGTCAACCTTTGTTGCTTTGGCATTCTAACTTAACCGGCGTCTGCGCCTAGAGCAAGCTCTGGACAAGGCGGGAGAATCTCCCGCGCGTACGCCTCGAGCGCCTTTAAAATCTCCAAGCGGCTCGGATCGGCTTCCGAACGCGCCAACGCGCGCAGTTCCTGCAAATACTGCGACCAAACGATGCTGGCGCCGGATTCGGGCCGGGTGAGGCGCTTTAGGCGAAACTCGTCCCAACGCCGTCGTTCTTCGGCGGAAAGAGTCTGCGGCCAATTCCTGGCGCGGTAGCGAAAGACCATCTCCGGCAGCCGCGGATCGTCGAATTCAAGCGCAAGCTCGCGCAGGCGCTCCGGGGGCAGCTGCCGGATCGCATCCAACCGGGCGCGGTCTGAAGCGCTGAAAAACCCGCCGCGATAGAGCATTAAGTCGGGATCGGCGATGGCTTCCGGCGGTTTGAACAGCGCCGCAAGCCGGGCGCGCAGCAGATCGCGATGGCGGCGCAAAACCTTTAGATGCCGCAGGCAGCGCGCCGTATCGATCGCTAAGCGCTCGGCGTCCTCAGGGCGCAACGCCGCAACCGGCGCCAAAACCGGACAGCGGTTGACCCGCACGGTCTTGAGCGGAAGCCGCACCGAGCCTTCCGGCAGTTGCTCCTTCGGAGTAAACAGCCGCGCGCGCAGCGCCTCAACATCGCAAGTCAAGAACGGCTCGGGATCCACGCTCAGATCGTAGACGATCACGCCGTTGGGGTTGTTGGGATCGGCTCCGATCGGGGCCACCATCGCCAGACAGCCGCGGCAGGCCGGATATTTTTCCGAGACGTGCAGCACCGGCTGCATCGCCTCAAGATCCAGAAACCGCAAAGCATCGGCCTTGCGGCGGTGGTTAAAACAATAGGCGTAAATCTTGGGCCGGCGGGCGCGCAGCAGGCGCGCGAGCTCGATGGTGGCGCGCACGTCGGCCAAGGCGTCGTGGGCGCCTAGGTGGTCGATGCCGTTGGCCGCCGCCAGCTGATCGAGCTTAAAACTGACCGCGCCGTCCGCGCGCTGGGGCCAGACGATCCCTTCCGGGCGCAAGGCATAAGTCAGGCGCATCACGTCGATCAAATCCCAACGCGAGTTGCCACCCTGCCATTCGTGGGCGTATGGGTCAAACAGATTGCGGTAAAGGCAGTGGCGGGTGACCTCGTCGTCGAAGCGGATAGTGTTGTATCCGGCCACGCAGGTGTTCGGTTGGCAAAACTCGGCCCGAATGCGGCCGATAAACTCAGCTTCCGGCAAACCCTTCGCTCGTGCCAGCTGCGGGGTGATGCCGGTGAGCAAGCAGGCTCGGGGCTGGGGCAGGAAGTCGTCGGCGGGGCGGCAATAGAGCACCAAAGGCTCGCCCACGGGATTTAAATCCAAATCGGTACGCCAGCCGGCGAACTGAGCGGGGCGGTCGCGCACCGGATCGGCGCCAAAAGTCTCGTAATCGTACCAGTAAAGAGTCGGCGACATGCTAAAGTTTGGTCTTATTTGCGTATAATAATGCAATTTTATTTCTCGCTTGCGGTGAAGCCCCATGCGCATTTTGGAAGAAGCCATCACTTTCGACGACGTTCTTTTGGTCCCCGCCCACTCCAACGTGCTGCCGCGCGAGGCCGACCTCACCACGCGCCTGACGCGAACAATCACCCTGAACATCCCGCTGGTTTCGGCGGCCATGGACACGGTGACCGAGGCCCGGCTGGCGATCGCCCTGGCCCAGGAAGGCGGCATCGGCATCATCCACAAGAACCTGAGCATCGAACGCCAGGCGGCGGAAGTCGCCCGGGTCAAGAAATTCGAAAGCGGGATCATCAAGGACCCGATCACCGTCACCCCGGACACCACCATCGGGCAAGTGATCGAGCTGATGCGGGCCAAAGCCATCTCGGGAGTGCCGGTGGTCGGCCGTGACGGCCGCCTGGAAGGCATCGTCACCAATCGCGACCTGCGCTTTGAGACCCGCTACGGCGAGCCGGTAGCGAGGGTAATGACCCCCAGAGAAAAGCTGGTGACGGTGCCTGAGGGAGCGCCCAAGGAAGAGGCGATCCGCCTGCTCCACGCCCACCGGATCGAAAAAGTCCTGGTCGTCAACGACCAGTTCCAGCTGCGCGGGCTGATCACCGTCAAGGACATCCAGAAAGCCAAGGACTACCCGCGCGCGTGCAAAGACGAACAGGAACGCCTGCGGGTGGGCGCGGCGGTCGGCGTGGGGGCCGGAACCGAAGAGCGCGTGGCGGCGCTGGTGGAGGCCGGGGTGGACGTGATCGTGGTGGACACCGCCCACGGCCATTCCCAAGGGGTGATCGATCGGGTGCGCTGGATCAAGCGCCATTATCCCGAAGTCCAGGTCATCGGCGGCAACATCGCCACCGGCGAGGCCGCGGTCGCGCTTTTGGAAGCTGGCGCGGACGCGGTCAAGGTCGGGATCGGGCCCGGCTCGATCTGCACCACCCGCGTGGTGGCTGGGATCGGCGTGCCGCAGATCACCGCCGTGGCCAACGTCGCCCGGGCGCTCAAGGACACCGGCCTTCCCCTGATCGCCGACGGCGGCATTCGTTATTCCGGCGATGTGGCCAAAGCGCTGGCCGCCGGCGCCCACAGCGTGATGCTCGGCAGCCTGTTCGCCGGCACCGAAGAAGCGCCAGGCGAGGTGGAGCTGTATCAGGGGCGCTCCTACAAAACCTATAGGGGAATGGGCTCTTTGGGGGCGATGGCGCAGCAACAAGGTTCCAGCGACCGATATTTCCAAGAAGACGCTGAAACTCTAGAAAAACTGGTGCCCGAAGGCATCGAGGGGCGGGTGCCGTATAAAGGCAGCGTGGTAGCCATCATCCACCAGCTCGTAGGCGGCGTGCGCGCCTGCATGGGCTATACCGGCTGCCGCACCATCGCCGAGCTCCACGAAAAGGCTTGTTTCGTCCGAGTCACCTCCGCCGGGATTCGGGAAAGCCACGTCCACGACGTGGCCATCGTCAAGGAAGCGCCCAATTACCGGCTGGACTGAAACCATGGACATCCACGCCCGCAAAATCCTGATCCTGGACTTCGGCTCCCAATACACCCAGCTGATCGCGCGCAGGGTGCGCGAATTGGGCGTGTATTCCGAGATCCACCCCTATACTTGGCCGGAAGAGCAAATCCGCAAGTTCGCGCCGGCGGGCATCATTCTCTCCGGCGGTCCCCAAACCGTGACCGAAGCGTTCACTCCACGCGCTCCCCAGGTCGTGTTTGAATTAGGGGTGCCGGTGCTGGGGATCTGCTTTGGGCTGCAGACCCTGGCCGCCCAGTTGGGAGGCAAGGTGGAGCCAGCCCAAAAGCGCGAGTTCGGCTACGCCCAGGTGCGGGTCAAAGGCCACTCGCGCCTGCTCGAAGGGATCGAAGACCACACCACCCCCGATGGGGAAGCGCTCTTGGACGTATGGATGAGCCACGGCGACCGGGTGGTGGAACTTCCGCCGGGATTTGAGCGGATCGCCGAGACCAACGACGCCCCGATCGCCGGGATGGCGGACGAGACCAGGAACTTCTATGGCTTGCAGTTTCATCCCGAAGTCACCCACACCCGCCAGGGCAAGCGCATCCTCGCCCGCTTCGTCCACGAGATCTGCGGGTGCGAAGCGGTCTGGACGCCGGCCAACATCATCGACGAGCGCCTCGAGGCCATCCGCCGCCAGGTGGGAGCCGAAAAAGTGCTGCTGGCCTTGTCCGGTGGGGTGGATTCCACGGTGGTGGCCGCCCTGCTCCACAAGGCGATCGGCGCGCAGCTGACCTGCGTGTTCGTGGACACCGGTCTCTTGCGCCTCGACGAGGGGGACCAGGTCATGACCACCTTGGCCAAGCACATGGGCGTGCAAGTGATCCGGGTCAACGCCGCCGAGCGCTACTTTAAAGCGCTCAAGGACATCACCGATCCGGAGGAAAAGCGGCGTATTATCGGCCACTTGTTCATCGAGATTTTCGAGGAGGAGGCGGCCAAGCTCAAAGACGTGCGCTGGCTGGCCCAAGGCACCATTTATCCGGACGTGATCGAGTCGGCGGGAGCCGCCTCAGCTGCGCTGATCAAGTCCCACCACAACGTTGCCGGCTTGCCGGCGCGCATGAACTTAAAGCTGCTCGAGCCGCTGCGCGAGCTGTTCAAGGACGAGGTGCGCGAGATCGGTCTAGAACTGGGTCTGCCTTACGAGATGGTCTACCGCCACCCCTTTCCCGGGCCGGGATTGGCGGTGCGGGTGCTCGGCGAGGTCAAGCCGGAGTACGTGAACATCCTGCGCCAGGCCGACGACATTTTCCTTTCGGAGCTCCGCAAAGCCAACCTCTACGAGCAGGTCAGCCAGGCGTTTGCGGTGTTTTTGCCGGTGCGTTCGGTCGGGGTGATGGGCGATCAGCGCAGCTACGAATACGTCATCGCCTTGCGGTCGGTGGAGACCACCGACTTCATGACCGCGCACTGGTCGCACCTGCCCTATTCCCTCCTCGATACCGTCGCGCGCCGGATCATCAACGAGGTCCCAGGCGTCTCGCGGGTGGTCTTCGACGTCTCGAGCAAGCCGCCGGCGACCATCGAGTGGGAGTGAGCTAGAAACGGTCGCCTGTTCTGACATGGAGAACGACGATCTCGCTTGGATGCGGCAGGCGCTCGCTCTGGCCAAAACGGCCGCGGAACAGGGCGAGGTGCCGGTCGGCGCGGTGCTCGTTTGGGGCGGGGAGATCGTCGGCGCCGGCTACAACTGCCCGATCTCGACCCAAGACCCCACCGCCCACGCCGAAATCGTGGCCTTGCGCCAGGCCGCCCGCGCGTTTGGTAACTACCGCCTGCCGGGGACGGTGTTGTACGTGAGCAAAGAGCCGTGCGTGATGTGCCTGGGGGCGATCGTCCACGCGCGCGTCCGAAGGCTCGTGTATGGGGCGCCCGACCCGCTGCGCGGAGCCACGGGCGCACTGGCGTTTTCTCCGCTGTTCAACCACCGGGTGGAAATCACCGGCGGGGTGCTGGCCGAGGAATGCGCCGCGCTGCTCAAGGCGTTCTTCCAAGCGCGGCGCGCAGCGTCTGGATAACGGGCCGCGTCTTTGGGCGCACCCCGCGCCAGAGCCAAAACGCCTCCGCCGCCTGCTCCACCAGCATCCCCAGGCCGTCAACGCTCAAGGCCGCGCCGTGCTCAAGCCCCCAGCGCACGAACGCGGTGGGTTGAGCGGCGTACATCAAATCGTAACAAGCGCCCCCTGGGATCAAAAGATCGTCCGGAAGCGGTGGCAGTTCCCCGTGCAGGCTGGCGGAAGTGGCGTTGATAATCAGATCGAAGCGATGCCCGGCCAGGTCGGCCAATCCAAAAACCGAGATTTCCCCCAAAGCGGCAAAACGCGCGGCCAACTCTTGCGCGCGCTTTAGGGTACGGTTGGCGAGGGCAAGCTGGATTGGCCTTTGCTCCAAAAGCGGCCCCAAAATCCCGCGCGCCGCTCCGCCGGCGCCCAGGATCAAAACCCGCCGGCCCGTAAGGGTGAGCTTTAGGTTTAAAGTCAAATCGCGGATCAAGCCGATCCCGTCGGTGTTGTCCCCGAGCAGCCTCTCCTCCCGCCAGCACAGCGTGTTGACCGCCCCCGCCAGGCGCGCCCTCGGGGTCAACTCTTGCGCCAGGGCAAAACCCAACTCTTTGAGCGGCACGGTCAGGTTCAAGCCTTGGCCGCCGCCGGCGCGGAAGGCTTTCACCGCAACTTCCAGACAGCCCGGGGGCACCTCGCACGCGGTGTAGGCGATTTTCTGCCCGGTCTGGTCGGCGAACTGGGCGTGGATCGCGGGCGACTTGCTGTGGCCTATGGGATGGCCGAAGACGGCGTAATGATCAAGCGCCATGATCCACCTGCCGGGTGCGGCGCCGCCGCGTATAGATGGAGAACACGATCAACGCGACCGCAAGCAGCGCCGCGAGGGGGAGAAACTGTTGCACGTAGGCGGCGAGCATGGCGGTGACGCCGAGGAACACCCCAAGCAGGCTAAAGCGCCAGCCGATCCGAATCCCGTTGAGATACGCCGAAAGCGCCAGGATGAGCAGCATGACCAAGACAGCCGCGGTGTCTCCAAGAAGTTGCAGGTAGCGCAAGAAAAACACGCCGATCACCGCCGCGAGGGTGCCGCCCCAGTGCAGCAGCTCAATCCACAGCAAGCGCCGGAAAGTTTGCGCTTCATCGTCCGCGCCGGCCTGCGCCCAGCTCGAGAGAATCGCACCAAGCCAAAAGAGCGGAATCATCCCCAGCCAGTACACGTAGTCGTCCTGGGCCGAAAACGCGCTGATCGCCGCGCCACCTAAGGAGAGCAAAAGCAAGACGATCAACACCGCCTCGTCCAGCCAGTTGCGCATCCGTCTGGGCAAGGGCTTGATCGGGGTTGGGGATGGATTTTCCTCGGGCATGGCGATCACTTCCAGACACTAATCGCCAGCGGGTCGTCCTTAAGCCAGCGGGCGACGGTTTTGGCGTAATAGGTCAAAATCGCATCGCAACCTGCGCGCTTGAACGCCAGCAAGGACTCGAGCACCGCCGGCTTTTCCTCCAGCCAGCCGTTTTGGCAGGCCGCTTTGAGCATGGCGTACTCGCCGCTGACCTGATAGGCGAAGGTGGGCACGCCAAAGCGCTCTTTGACCCGGAAGATCACGTCCAAATACGGCAACCCCGGCTTGATCATTACCATGTCGGCTCCTTCTCCCAAGTCCAGCGCGACTTCCCTTAAGGCCTCGTCGCCGTTGGCCGGATCCATCTGGTAGCTGAATTTGTCGGCCCCCTTTAAGCTGCCGGCCGAACCCACCGCCTCCCGGAACGGCCCGTAGAAATACGAGGCGTACTTGGCCGCATAGGCCAAAATCCTAGTGTGGATGAAGCCGTTTTCTTCCAGCGCCGTGCGGATCGCGCCGATGCGCCCGTCCATCATGTCCGAAGGGGCGACGATATCGGCGCCGGCTTCGGCGTGGGACAGGGCCTGCCGCACCAAGGCGGCCACGGTTTCGTCGTTCAAAACGTAACCGGAGGCGTCGATCAGGCCGTCCTGGCCGTGGGTGGTGTAAGGATCCAGGGCCACGTCGGTGATCACCCCAAGCTGCGGCAGGTGGCGTTTTAAGGCCCGCACGCTGCGTGGGATCAGCCCTTCTGGATTCCAGGCCTCTTCGGCGGTTGGGCTTTTGGCGGCTGCCGGAACGACCGGAAACAGCGCCACCGCCGGCACGCCCAGCATGGCCGCCTCCTCGGCCTCGAGCAGCAGTTGATCCAGGCTTAAGCGCTCGACTCCGGGCATCGAAGCGACCTGCTCGCGCACGCCTTGCCCCTCGCATACAAACACCGGCCAGATCAGATCGTTGACGGTCAAAAGGTGCTCGCGCATCAGCCGGCGGCTAAAAGAATCGCGGCGCATCCTGCGGGCGCGGAAACGGGGAAACCCGGCATTGCTCAGCAAGCGATCCATTACCGTTCCTTAAAGGTTATTGGTTTATCTACCTTAGCAAGGTTATGATAAACAAAAACCACTTGGAATACCCTAAGGAGCGCTCGATGCAAAAATTCAGACTCGGCGGATGGGTTCTGCTGTGGCTGTGGCTTGCCCCTTGGGCCAAGGCCCAAGAGCTGTTGCCGCCCCAGCAGCTGATCAAGCAAACCTCGGATCAGATCCAGCAGGAACTTAGGAAGATCAACTACAAGGTGGATTACGCGAAGGCGGTGGAAATCGTCGACCGCTATATCGAACCGCACGTGGACGTGGACCGCTTCGCCGCCCTTGTTCTGGGCCGGCACTGGCGCACCGCCACCCCATCCCAGCGCGAGCGGTTCAAGAAGGAATTCAAAACCATGCTCATCCGCACCTACGCCACCGCCTACGGCGAATACGCCGAGTGGGAGATCCGCTTCAAGCCGGTGCGCAACTGGAACCCCGAGGCGAGCAAGGTCACGGTCCAGACCGAATTCGTCCAATCCGGCAAGCAGCCGGCCCCGGTCGCCTTCCGCATGATCCGCAAGGGCGATGCCTGGAAGGTCTACGACGTGGTCGTCGAGGGGGTGGATTTGGTCAAGAATTACCGCACCACCTTCGATCAGGAGATTACCCAGACCGGTTCCTTGGACGCCCTCATCGACCGCCTGGCGGAGCGCAACCGCCAGGCGTTCAAGGACGGCCACAAGGCTTCAAGCCTCGCTCAGCCAATCGCGCGGGCGCAAGTACTCGTATAGGTGCGCCTCCGGCGTTCCTGCTTCTGGATGCCAGTTGTAGGCCCACTTGGCCAGCGGCGGCAGCGACATCAAAATCGATTCGGTGCGCCCGCCCGACTGCAAGCCAAACAGCGTCCCGCGGTCGTAGATCAGGTTGAACTCCACGTAGCGGCCGCGCCGAAACGCCTGGAAGTCGCGCTCGCGCTCGCCGTAGGGCAAGTCCTTGCGCTTCTCCACGATCGGCAGGTAGGCAGGAAGATAGTGATCGCCCACCGCGCGCAGGAACGCAAAGCAACGTTCAAATCCCCATTCGTTGAGGTCGTCGAAGAACAAGCCGCCCACCCCGCGCGTCTCGCCGCGGTGCTTTAAGTAAAAGTATTCGTCGCACCAGCGCTTAAAGCGCGGATAGACGTCTTCCCCAAACGGCTCGCACGCCGCTTTGGCGGTCTGGTGCCAATGGATCACGTCGGCCAGGAAAGGATAATACGGGGTCAAATCAAACCCGCCGCCGAACCACCACACCGGCTCCTCGCCGTCTTTTTCCGCCACGAACAGGCGGACGTTGGCGTGCGAGGTGGGAACGTAAGGGTTGCGCGGATGGATCACCAGCGAGACTCCAAGCGCCTGGAAGCTTCGCCCGGCAAGCTCCGGCCGGTGGGCGGTAGCGGCTGGCGGCAATTTATCGCCGCGCACGTGGGAAAAATTGACCCCGCCCTTTTCGAACACCTCGCCTTCGGCGATCACCCGCGTGCGCCCGCCGCCCTGGCCGGATTCGTATTCCCACAGGTCTTCGCCAAAACGCGCTTCCGCCTCCACGCTCTCAAGCGCCTGGCAGATGCGGTCTTGCAAATCCAAAAGATACGCCTTTACGGCATCGACGTCGATGGCAGTCATAACCAGCCCTCAAGCCTTTAACACAAGCTTTACAGAATAGCCCAAACCGCCCACCTTAAGAATTGATCTGGGCGCAATTTACGCGCTTTTCCCAAATTTTGCGCCAGCCGTCGACTATCAGCGCGCATTCCAAGCCAAACGGCAAATAGCCGGCATAGCCTAAAATAGGCATCTCAAATACCTTGAAGCGGGAAACGAAAGGAACGGTGTACACCCATTTGGGAAAGCTAAAATAGTTCCACAGCTCCCAAAAAAACCCGCATACAAGCCCGGCCAGCATCGGCAGGACGAGGATTTCCCACCTTCCCTGGCGCAAGGGGGCAAAATAGCTCTCTTGGCCTGAGAGTACTTGCACCGCGGCGAGCAAAACCAGCGGGGCCAGCCACAGCAAGGCAAAGCAACTCTCAGGCCAAGCGCCGATGCCGATCAGCCCCAGCCCGGCGCCGACCACCCCACCCCAAGCCCAGCGGCGGGGATGAGACAGGCTCAGAGGCGGCAGCCCTTCAGCCGGCCCGAAGAAGCCGTAAAACAAAGCGAGCGTGCTCGTCACCGCCGGCAGCACCGTGGAAAACGCCAAGCTCGCCCGCCAAAAATACTGCCAGCCGCTTAAAGTTTCGCCCCCAAGGTAATGCCAATTGCCGACAAAGCGGTTTAAGTACTCGAAATACCACCAAAACGCGGCGCTCACCGCAAACAAGGTCGCCAAAAACCCAGGCTGCCGGGTCAGCAGGCATTCCCCGGTACGCCATTGGCACAAGGCGTTGACCGCGCCGATATAACCCAGCCACAGCCAGGTAAAGCTCAACTCGCCCCAAATCCCCATCCCTTCCGGCCGCGCCCAGGCCAAATACCAAGCCACCGCCAACCAGACCAACGCCCCCCACCCCCAAACCGGAAACGCCAAAGCCCCGGTGCGCCGGCGCTGCAAACGGCGCACGAGCCAAACCAACGAGCCACAAATCCCAAGCTCTGCGCCAAGATAAGCGCCAAACACCGGCCAGGAAAAGCCCGGAAGATCAAGGATCACCGGTTGCGGCGGAAAATCCAGGTAAACCGCGATTGGCTTCCCCGCCCCCCAAGCCCCAACAAGCGGCAGCCCTAGAAGAAGCAAGAGCGCGAGCGCCGCTTTCCAAAGCCCGCTGAACATTGTAGGCCAATCCCCATGGAAGTTCTTGACGACGACTTCGACAGCCCCTAGGAAAAGCCCATTACCTCGGCCTTCCCTGAGTTTTTGGCCTTTTACTTCCCTCAGGCACACGCCCAGATCGACTGGAGCCAAGAATATCATTTCCTCGACCAAGAACTGCTGCAAGTCGTCCAGGATGCCCACATCCTTCAAACTCGCCCAGGCCGAACGATCCGAACCGGAAACCTGGGCCGAAAAGATCCTTGAAGCGCAACGCCTAGAGGAAATCTTCCAGTAACCTCCCTCTTTGGCCCGCCGTAAAGGCGGGTTTTTATTTTTGTAAAAGAGCGCACAGTTTTTTGCTCAATCCTCACCTAGCCTTGAAAACGTAAAAACCGGCTATCTTTCAAATAGATCGATTTCGTTTTTGGCGATGCAGAAAACGCGCGGGTTTACCTTGGTGGAACTGATGGTCACGGTGGCCGTGGCTGCCATCGTGCTGACAGTGGGAGTGCCGAGCTTTCAGGTGCTCGTCAAAAACAACCGCATGGTCACCGCCGCCAACGAACTGGTCGGCGCCCTCAATCTGGCCCGCAGCGAGGCGATCAAGCGCAATGTTCGGGTAACGGTATGCAAAAGCGGCGACGGAGCAAGCTGTACCACCAGCGGCAACTGGGAGCAAGGTTGGATCGTTTTTACCGATGACAACAACGATGCAGCCTATGACAGCGCCAGCGAGACCCTCCTGCGGGTGCAGGAAGGTATTGCAGGGCAGGTCACCATGACCGGCAACCCCCTTGTCGCCAACTACGTTTCCTATGTGGCCAGCGGCCAGAGCCAGCTTACCACCGGTGGTTTTCAAGCCGGGACGATCGCGATCTGCGACGACCGCAGTGGCAACGTGGGAAAAAACATCGTTTTGTCTTCTACCGGCAGGATCCGTCTCGATACCGGAGTCAGCTGCCCATGAAACGGGAAACGGGTTTCACCCTTCTTGAGATCCTCATCGCCGTCCTGGTGCTGGCCATCGGCCTTTTGGGCTTGGCCGGACTTCAGACCACCGGGCTCCACAGCAACCACAGCGCGAGCTTACGCACCCAGGCCACCCTACTCGCCTACGACATGACCGATCGGATGCGCGCCAACCGGGCCGGTTTCCAGGGCGGTTTCTACAACAACCCCACCCCGGCCGACCATAACTGCGTCTGGGATGGCGGCGCCCCTTCCGTCTGCGACCCTAAGCAGATGGCCAAGCACGATGTGTTTGAATGGAACTCTGCAATCGCTCAGGCTTTGCCTTCCGGGGCGGGGGTGGTCTGCCTCGACGCCACCCCCGATGACGGCGGCGATACGAATGGTGACGGCACGGTGGATG
Organism: Methylothermus subterraneus; assembly: GCF_054656915.1. NCBI lineage: Bacteria > Pseudomonadati > Pseudomonadota > Gammaproteobacteria > Methylococcales > Methylothermaceae > Methylothermus > Methylothermus subterraneus. Next base: position 18,864 of record NZ_BAAHXK010000003.1, on the reverse strand, counting down.
CGAGCGAATACGCCTGCGACGGAAGCGGCAGCTTTTACGTGGTCAAGCTGTGGTGGGTGGACGAATTCAACAGCGCCGGCAATCCGGTCATCCAACGCTTTGTGACGGTGTTTCAGCCATGAAGATGTCAAGACAGCAAGGCATCTCGATGGTCGAGATCCTGGTGGCTCTAGTGATCGGGCTGGTCCTCATCGCCGGGGTGATTCAGATCTACGCTGCCAACCAACAGACCTACCGGGTCGCCGAGGCTTCTTCCCGGATACAGGAAAACGCCCGCTTTGCCATGGAGCTTTTGGGGCGCCAGTTACGCATGGCTGGATACCGTAATAATGCCAGCCAGGATTTTGCTATGGCTTTTGCTTCGGTTTCCTTCGCAGGATACAGTTTCAATGCCGGTGAGATTATCCGCGGAACGGATGATGAAGTTGTCATCCGCTATCAGGGCGACGGTCTCGCGAGAGACTGTGAAGATAACAGCATCATCCCGGCGGGGACTGCGATTTCCGAACGCTTGTCTTTGAGCGGAACAGATTTGCAATGTGCCACGGATATGGATGCGGGAGGAAGTCAGCCCCTAGTGTCAGACATCGCCGGGATGGCGATCCTGTATGGGGTGGACACCGACGGCGACGGCGCCGCCAACTGTTTCGATTCGGCGGCCAGCCTCAACGCCGCCACGCCTAGCGCCTGCGGAACGGGGATAGCCGCCCCCTGGAACCGGGTCGTCAGCGTCCGCGTCAGCCTGCTGCTGCAGTCAACCGAGGACAACATTACCACCGCCCCACAGCCCTACACCTTCAACGGGGCCACCGTGACGCCCACCGACCGCCGTCTGCGGCGGGTGTTCACCACCACCATTGGCCTTCGCAACCGCCTGCCATGAGGACAGCGATGAGAAGTTATCGGTTTCATCAGATTGGCGCTGCCTTGATCGTGAGCCTGGTGATGCTGCTGGTGATGACCATACTCGGGGTGGCTGCCGTACAGTCCGTTATTTTGGAGGAACGAATGGCTGGGAATTACTTCGACAGAAACGTTGCCTTCCAGGCCGCAGAAGCCGCGCTGCGGCAGGCGGAAGCGGTCATCGCTGCTAACGCCGCGCCTTTCGACCCATTTGATCAGACTGCCTTCAACGGTTCCAACGGGCTGTATAACACGTTGTCGGGATCACCCATCGATATCGGCAGTACAGCCTCGACGGCAGTCCCGGGCACTTCTTTGCCGGAGGTCGCCAACCAGCCGGTTTACATCATCGAACTTATACAAAAGTCCTGCAACGGCTCTGGAGATAATGCTCTATTTCGGATTACAGCCCGCGCCTGGGGAAGAGACGCCAATACGGTGGTCACCCTGCAAAGCCTGTTTCGCAGGGCTATCGCCTGTAGCGGGAGCAACGGCGCCGCACCCAGCGGCGGCGATTCCGGAGCCACCATTTGATTTTTTAATTTAGGGGATTAAGAGCATGACTGGCAAAGCTTCACTGACGTGCTTTTCGATTCTCCTGGCTGCCTGTGCAATTGATGCCATAGCGGCCTTGCCCTTCACCCCCAGCGCGCAACCCACAGGCTGGATCTCCCGCCCCACTGCAAGCGGCCCACTGCAAAGCAGTGGAGTCGATGTTTCTTCCGGAGCCGAAAACACGTTTCGGAGCAGTTACATCAAGGACGACTGGAGCGGCAACATTCTTGCCCTGCACGTGAGCGGCACCGGCGTCATTGGCAATGTCGGCCCATGGGATCCGGAAACTGCGGCAAGCAAACTGTATGTCCTAGACTGGGACAGCGGACGCAAGATCGTCACCATGAACGGTTCAAGCAAGGTGCCCTTCCGTTGGAGCAATCTTTCCAGCGCGCAACAGGCCGATCTCGGCAGCCCGGATGTGCTCAATTACATCCGGGGGGACCGTTCCAACGAAGATCCGGCCGGAAAAAAGTTCCGGGCCCGGAACCAGGTACTAGGCGACATTCTGCACTCCACCCTGTACTTCTGGGATCATGCTTCGACCCCAGGAAGCCCGAAGCGGCTTTATGTCGGCGCCAACGACGGCATGCTGCATGTCTTTGACGCGGATAGCGGGGAAGAGGTCTTTGCCTATGTCCCGTCGATGCTGATTCCCAAGCTTAACAAGCTTGTCGCCAACCCCTACAACCATACGGCATTCGTGGACGGCCAGATCGCAATCGCAAGGGTCGATTATTCTGGAGGAGCCAAAACCATCCTGGTTGGCGGGCTGGGCGCAGGGGAAAAAGGGTTGTTCGCCCTGGACGTTTCCAACCCCACACCGGCCAATGAAACCGAGGCCGCCAGCAAAATCCTTTGGGAAATCACACCGTCCTCCAGCGGCTTTGCCGACCTGGGCTACGTTTTCGGCACGCCCAGAATCGCCCGCCTCAACGACGGCACCGCTGTCGCCATCGTCGGCAACGGCTACATGAACGGCGGCAGCGGTCATTCGGTGCTCTATGTAATCAATCTGGCAACCGGCGCCCTCATCAAGGCTATCGACACAGGCTCTGGAAGCAGCACCAGCCCGGCCGGGCTTTCGACTCCCGCCCTGGTCGACGCCGATGACGACGGCAAAGTCGATTACGCTTATGCCGGCGACATCGACGGCAAACTGTGGAAATTCGATCTAAGGAACATCGCAAGCGCCACAGCCTCCCTGCTTTACAGCACCTCGCCGGCCCAAGCGATCACGGTGCCGCCCGTGGTGCGTCCTCACCCCCATGGAGGATACATGGTGGTCTTCGCCACCGGTAGGATCCTGAGCGCGGACGATGTCACCGACACCTCCACCCATTACGTCTATGGCATCTGGGACGGAGCACCGGCGGCCAACGACACCCTGCTGACCCAGACATTCACCGCAACCACCAAGGGCAGCGACAGGTACCGCACCATCACGGCCAACGCGCCGGACTGGAGTCCAGGTTCCGGACATCACAAAGGTTGGCAGGTCGCCCTGCCGGCAGGCGAACGGGTCGTCGGGGAGGCACCGTTCTACAACCTGGGCCGGTATTATTTCGTGAGCACCAATCCAACCGTCTCTGGCACACCTGCCGGCGAAAACTGGCTGAACGAGTTAGATTTCTTCACCGGCGGGGGACCCTCCTGCCCGATTTTCGATCTGGATCTTGACGGTGAATTCTGCCCCGGCGGATCACCGGACAGCGGTGATCTGGCCGACAATGGGGAAATCCCCGTCGCTAAATTCATGGGCCCCGGAGTGCTGTCGCAGCCATTGTTGATCCGCACCGGCAGCTATCTCACCACCTTCTACAACTGGCACCCGGATACTACAGGTTCCACGGCCACCGTGATCGATCCTGCAGATCCCGGGGTATCCGGAGGGCATTTCGACTTTGATATTTATTACTACGATTCGACCGCCATCACATCGGTCTCGCCCACTTCTAGCTGTGAAACTCGAACCGTCTGTTCCAAATCCAGCGATGTTTCCAGTGCTGTAGGCACAATTTCGACCGCTTTCTGCAACAATACCAATGGGTTTTCGGCGGGTTTTGAATACCTCAGTTCTTATATCGAAGGAGCGTCCTGTGACAAAAAGAAAATCAACAATCAAATAACATGCTGCACCTATACCTCCACGACCGCACCCGGCTCCTACAAAAACGTCAAGCACGTTCACGAGTATGACGACAAGTATGACGTGACCGGCGTCAACATGCTGAACGCTAGCCTAGTTGATTTCAACCTGAACAACGCGATTGCCGATCCGGGTACCCAGTTCAAGATTTTGGTGATGAACCAGTACCTCAGTCCAGCCGCCATGATCTCGGTTGGCGGCTCGCCCTACGTCAAAGTGAAGGACTATGGCGGGCTCGCCGGTCCCGAAACCGATCCAGCCAAGGTGCTTGCCGCCCAGCCGGTTTATACGCTGAGCGACATCAACACCCTGATTTACAACCTGCCCTTGGACGCTTTCAAATCCAAGGACTGGTGGGGCGATGGCGGCAAGCCCCGCGCCGGCCTGATTCCCACCCAGACCGGTTGCGTCAACAAGGTCAATGCCGATGGCACCATGCTAAACAGCGGCGGCAAGGGCAGGATAGGACCCAACGGCGAACGCTTCGACGGCGCCCTGACTTTCCAGATCATCAAGGCCAACACGCCCCCAGAGGCTATCGAGCTCAACCACAGTGGCGGCGACGTGAGATACGGCTGGCGCGTCAAGCAGTCCGAATTTACCAAGTGGGTCCTCGCCGAATACACCACCTTCTGGCACCATCCCAACGGGAAGTGCTACGGCGATCCCGACTGGCAGCCCGATCCGCCCCAGGATCCGGTCTCTGATGCCAAATCTGAGACCCCAGCCCCGGGTTCGGCCGACCCCAAGGATGGTATCTTCTCCGGTGGCAGCGCCGTAATCTCAGAGACCACCACCACAAGCGGAAACACCACAACGACCGTGGTCACCTACGCTAACGGAACCTCCTATACCAAGATCGAAAAAGTAGAATCCGACGGCTCGGTCTGGGTCAAGCAGATCCTGCCAGACGGCTCGGTCAACGATTTCGTCTGCGTGGCAAATTGCAACGGCGATTCGTCTGGATCCGCCATAGGCCCAACGGCCGCCCCCTACGAACAGCAAGGCGTAAGCGCGGAAACCCGCCGCCAGTCCTGGCGCGAATTGTTGGGGATTTGATTCATCAGAGGCAAGCATGAAAACCAAAGGCTTCACCCTCATCGAAGTGATGGTCACCGCGGCGATCGTCGCCGTTTTGGCGGCGATCGCCTACCCTTTTTACCAAAGCCACGTGGTCAAAACCCGGCGCAACGCCGCCAAGGCCTGCCTGATGGAATTGGCGCAATACATGGAGCGTTACTACACTACCAAGATGAGCTATGCCGGCGCGAGCCTGCCTTCGACCTCTTGCCAAACGGAACTGGCAAGTTTTTACAGCTTTGCCTTTGAAGGCACGCCAAGTGCGACCAGCTACACAGTCAAGGCGACGGCGGGAGGAGTTCAGGCCAGCAAAGACGCCGCTTGCACCCCGCTCAAAGTGACCCACACCGGAAGCAAAACTCCGGCCGATTGCTGGAAATAGCGCTTTATGGCCCCAGCCTCCCCGCAAACGCTTCCCAGTCGACCTCGACCTTGGGGAGCACGCCCACGCCCTGTTTGCCTTTCAGCTCGCGCACCTCAGGCACGCCGAAGCGGCCGTCTTCCAGGCGGTAGACGGTCACGATCCGGTCCACCGGGTGCACCAGCCAGTATTCCTTGACCCCGGCGCGCTCGTAGACGGTGCGCTTTAAGATGTGATCGTGGCCGGCGGTGGCCGGCGATAGGACCTCCACCACCCAGTCCGGCGCCCCGCGGCAGCCGCGCTCGTCGAGTTTGCGCTCATCGCAAACCACGCACAAGTCGGGCTGGACCACGGTGTCGATGTCTTCGTCGGCCTCCTCGCCTTTGGGCAGGCGCACGTCGAAGGGGGCGATGAACGGTCGGCAGGGGTGGCCTTGTAAAGCGTTGGCCACCTGGCGCGCCAGTTCCAACAGCACCTCTTGGTGGCGGCGGTTCGGTGCGGTCATCGCATAGGCAATGCCGTCGATGAGTTCGTAGCGAGTATCCTCCGGCCAGTTGAGATAATCTCGGTAGGTATGGTACTGGTCGTCGCGTTTGGGCAGTCCCATGGCGGCCTCCTTCAAAGCAGGTGAAAGTCTTTGAGCAGCTCGGCGAGGCGCTGGTCGGTTTTGGCCAGCTCGCGCAAAGCGTGGATCAGGCGCGTCAAGCGCGAGCCCTCCGGCGACTTGAGTTCCAAATCGCGCTCCAGATCTTCTTCCAGGCGGCGGATGCGCAAATCCATCGGCCGCAGGGTGGAGTAGCGGTCCCAGACGACAAAGCCGATCAGGCCAAAGACGCCGGCGATCAGCGCCAAAAGCAAGTTCTGGATAAAATCCAAGCGCTTTTCCAGGCCGTCGAAGCGCTGATCCACCGCCGTAAAGCGTTGCTCCACGGCAGCAAAACGCTGATCCACCGCGGCAAAGCGCTGATCGACCACGGCAAAACGCTGCTCCATCTGCACCTCCAGCGCGGCAAAGCGCTGATCGACCACGGCAAAACGCTGCTCCATCTGCGCCTCCAGCGCGGCAAAGCGCCGGTCCATTTGCGTTTGTAGGTCGGCGATCTTGTCGGCCAGAGCCTTTTGCCCGGCCTTGAGTTCGGCTAAAGCTTCGATGATCTCGCGGTCGCTGATGCGCGGGGCCACCTCCACCGCTTGGGCCGCAAGCGGCACCGCGAGCAAAACCCCGCCTACCCGCAGTAGGTTTGCAAAACCCATTCGTTTGATTTTTTGATTTCAGGCGCTGTTGTCCGCATTATACACTTTGCCATGCGGCAACGACGAAACTGCCCCTATGCGACAAGCGCTTCGAATCTTCGCCGTGGTCTTGGCGGTAAGCTTGGGCTGTTCGCTGGTGGTGACCAGCGCCGCGGTCCTGCTCAAAGAACGCCAGGCGCGCAACCTGCGCCTGGACAAGATCGAGCACCTTCTGGCGGCGGCGGGCATTGCGGCCGAACCCGACGCGGACCCGCTGCAGATTTTTAAGACCCGCATTCAAGCGTTACTCGTCGATCTGGACCGCGGTCGTCCGGCAGACCCTAAGGATTTGGGGATCGCCGATCCGGCGGCGTTCGACCTGCGCGCTGCTTCCCGCGATCCGACCTTGGGCGAAGCGATTCCGAAAGCGCTGGACCTGGCCGGGATCAAGCGCCGACCCCGCTATATGCCGGTGTACTTGGTCAGGGACGGACAGGCGTTTTCCCGCCTGATCCTGCCGATCTACGGGCGCGGCCTGTGGTCCACCCTGTACGGTTATCTGGCCTTGGAGCGCGATTTGATCACCGTCGCCGGGATCACCTTCTACGAGCACAAAGAAACCCCAGGATTGGGTGGGGAAGTCGATAACCCCCGCTGGAAAGCCTTATGGCGCGGCAAGCAGGCGTTCGACGCCCAAGGTCAGGTGGCGATCGAAGTGATCAAGGGGCAGGTCGATCCGGCGCGGCCCGAGGCCGTCCATCAGGTGGATGGACTCTCCGGCGCCACCCTGACCACCCGCGGGGTTGACCGGCTGGTCCGCTACTGGCTGGGTTCTCAGGGCTACGGGCCGTTTTTGGCCTGGCTGCGCAACCACTTGAATTCTTTGCCCGCTCTGGACGAATAACGCGGGATCGGTATGGAAACGTTTGCATTTTGGTCGGCAGAACTTGGGTCGCTGTGGGAGTCGCTCGTGGAGCTGTGGCCGAGCGCATGGCCCAAAATCGCCCTAGGCGTTGGCGTATTCGTCGCGCTCGTCTTGACGTTGACCGCGGTGATTGTGCTCGCCAAAGCGTTCCTGGTGCCTTCGGGGATAGCGCGGATCGTCGTCAACGACGAGCGCATCCTGGAAGTGCCGGTGGGAGGAAAGCTGCTTTCGGCCTTAGCGAGCCAGGGAATTTATCTATCCTCGGCCTGCGGTGGCAAGGGCATCTGCGGCGAGTGCCGGGCGATCGTGCTGGAGGGCGCAGGCCCCCCGCTTCCGCCCGAGGTGGACAAACTGGGGCGGGCGCGGATCCGCCAAGGCTACCGGCTGACGTGCCAGGTGGCGGTCAAAAACGACCTCAAAATGCGCATCCCCGAAGAAATGTTGGGGGTCAAGACCTGGATCGGCGTGGTGCGCAGCAACCGCAACCTGACCCCTTTGCTCAAAGAGCCGGTCATCGATTTACCTGAGCCGATGCGCTTTAAAGCCGGCCAGTATATTCTGCTGGAAGCGCCCCCGCATTCTTTGCGCTTTCGCGACTTTGCCATCGATGAGCGCTTTCGTCCCGACTGGGACCGTTTTGACTGGTGGCGCTACGAATCGCGCTTGAAGCGTCCTACCACCCGCTCCTATTCGCTGGCCAACGCGCCGCAGGAAGGCCAAATCGCAATGCTCAACGTGCGCCTAGCGCTGCCGCCCCCCGATCGGCCGGACATTCCCCCGGGGGCGGTGTCCGCCTACGTTTTTTCCCTCAAGCCCGGGGAAAAGGTAAAAATTTCAGGACCTTACGGAGAATTTCGCGTGCGTGAAGGAAACAGCGAGATGATTTTCGTCGGCGGCGGCGCCGGCATGGCGCCTTTGCGTTCGATGATCCTCGATGAATTAAAACGCAAGGGGACGCAGCGCAAGATGAGCTACTGGTACGGGGCAAGGAGCCTTAAGGAACTGTTTTACGCCGATCTGTTCGAGCAGCTTGCCCGAGAACACTCCAACTTTAGCTTTCAGGTCGCGCTTTCGGAGCCTCGGCCGGAGGATCTGTGGGAGGGACCGGTGGGTTTTATTCATCAGGTGCTCTACGAGCGTTACCTCAAGGACCACCCCGCTCCCGAGGACTGCCAGTATTACCTGTGCGGCCCGCCGCCGATGATCGATGCGGTCTTGGCCATGCTCGACGGTCTGGGAGTGGATTTAGAGAGCATCTTTTTCGACAAGTTTTAATCCGCCTGCGCCTTGGGCAAATAGATTTGATACAAATCGTAAGGCATCGCCAGGGTGTCGAAGACCGCCGAGGCCGGCAGATCCACGATCAGGATGCCGGTCGCTAAGCCCTTGACCCAGAACGGCTCCGGGCGCCGGCCACCGAGTATTTGCGCCATATCCTTCACGTCCTGCCGAACCCCGGGATAGACCGTCCAATCCGTGAGGGAAGTGTCGGTTCGGGCGCGGATGCTCGAGCAACCGAACAGCAAGATACTTAAGAGCACAACAGCGCATTCCCCTAAAGTTGTTTTCATTGGTTTTTTCTTCAGACCGGTCAGTAAATACCTTGTTGCCAGAGGCGCTTTGGTGGCGCTGGATTAGAAAGGTGCTTGCTGCACTGTCGAACGTATTATGGCGCGTTTCCTTCTGCGTCTCAACCTGCGCACTCTTCGTCCCGGTTCTTTGAATCCACCAAGACATTTTTGCGCCTCAAGCCGCGATCACCCCTGCCGTGGTGAACTGTGGATCAAGTCGCGGCGGCAGCCGAGCCGTTTCATTCCAGAACCTGCCAGCGGGTGATCATGCCGGCCTCGATGGGATCGCTGACGTGGCAATGGAACAGCCAAGTGCCGGGGTTGTCGGCCACCATCGTCACCGAGGCGGTGGTGGCTGGCAGCAGGGGGACGGTGTCGGCCGTGTGCCGAAGAGCCTGGCCAAGGGAAGGCCGCCCAAAAGCACCATCTCGCCGTGCCAGTGGGCGGTGTGCAGGTCCACCTCCTTGCCCATTCCTAAAACGTGCCAGCGCACCCGCTCGCCACGGTGGACCTCGTATCTTTATAACGTATCAGAAACAACGTTCAAATTCATGACTAGGAAGAGACAAAGAAAACCATGAACCGATCGTTTGGGCGCCTTCTAGGGTTGATGCTCGGTTTGTCTGCCATCCAGGGTTTCGCCGCTGAATACGTCCTGCGGGTCGACGGCCTCGGCTGTCCCTTCTGCGCCTACGGTATCGAGAAGCGCCTGCGCACCCTGGACGGGGTCAAGGACATCGAATTCGACATCGCCAAAGGGCAAGTGATCCTCACCACCGAAAAGGGGGTTACCCTGAACCGGGAACAGATCAAGGCCAAGGTCGAGGAAGCCGGCTTCACCTTGCGATCGCTGAGGGTTCTGGAGGACGGCAGTGATGGGACTGCCGCGCCTTAGGACGACATGGCTGCTGCTGGCGTTTGTGGCCTGGGGTGGCGTTGCGCACTGCGCCCCGGTGACTTTCAACACCGATCTGCCGGTGACCGAAGGTATGTTCGTCTTCCGGGAACTGTTCGTGATCCGGCAATCCCGGGGGCATAACCGCAAAGCCAGCGACCGCCTCGCCCTTGATGCCTCCTGGCGGCAGCGCCTGTGGCCGCGCCGTCTGACCTCTGGCCTGCCGGGATTTCTCTACGGAGTGCTGGAGGTCAACGGCAGTTACCAGTGGCACAACCACGTCGCCGGCCGCCACGATCCCGATTCCGGCGGCTGGCGCCTGTTTCTGACCCCCGGCTTGCAGGTTGCCGCCCGCCGCTGGGTGGTGGAGGGGGTGGTGCAACTGCCGGTGGTCCAGGATCTCAATGGCCGCGCCCTCGAGGACGACTGGATCGTCCGGGCCGGTTTCCGGATCGCTTTTTGAAATGGGCTGGCTGACCCGCTTCATCGCTGGCATCTCCGTGGTCATGGTAGTTCTAGCCCAGGTGGCGTGGCTGCTGTGGGTCCCAACACCTAGAGAGCCCAACTACGTTTTCGTCGCCGCCTTCGGCAGCAGGCAGCTCCAGGAGCCCACTGGTATCGCCCTGACCGCTGATGAAGTATTGGTCGCAGACGGCCGCGTAGGCCGTATCGTAGTGTTCGACCGCATGGGAAATTTCCGCCGCAGTTTCGGTAGCGGTGTGTTGGGGTGGCCGATGCATCTGGCCGTGGCCGGCGATAGCCTGTATGTGGCCGACTACTGGCATGACCGCATTACCGTGTTTGGCCTCGACGGCACTCTCCGTCGCCATATCGGCCGTTCCGGCCGGGACCCAGGCACGTTCGATTCCCCGGGCGGTGTGGCGATCAGTCCTGACGGCACCCTGTTCGTCGCCGACGGTTACAATGATCGGATTCAGGCATTCAGTCCCGACGGGCGGTTCCTGCGCAAATGGGGCGGCCCCCTGACCATGAACGTCTTCGGGCCGTTTCCCGGCTGGTTCGCCACCGTGACCGACATCGCCCTGGATGGGGACGGCTGCGTCTACGTGGCCGATTTCTACAACCACCGATCGGGAGGACCCAGGTCGCCTGCACTTCATCCAGCGGGCCAAGCGGATGGGTTCAGCCTGAAGAAATCGCTGCTCTGCTGGAGTTTCGGAGCACGCCGGGCGGCCAAGGCGGAGGTTCGTGCCCTCACCGAGCGCAAGCTCGCTAAGATCAAGGTGGCACCAGCACGAAGCGTTGAGCGTCCTTAAGTCAATCGGCGGCGCCCAAGCGCAGCGCATCCTGCCAGCGGACTCATCCCCCTCGCCGCCAGGTGTGATAGCGTCCCAGCAGGGCCAGGAGCCAGGACGGGGTGTGGGCGCGGCGCCAGACGCCGGCGGCATATCGGTTGGCCTCGGCCAGGGTCGGGTAGACGTGGATGGTGGCGAGGAGCTTGTTGAGGCCGATGCCGTGTTTCATCGCCAGCACGAACTCGGCCAGCAGATCGCCGGCGCGCTCGCCCACGATCGTCACCCCCAGAATCTTGTCTTTGCCCGGAGGGGTAAGCACCTTGACGAACCCCAAGGTCGCCCCGTCGGCGATGGCGCGGTCGAGCTCTTGAAACGCGTAGCGGCTGATCTCGTAGGCGATGCCCCGCTGCCGGGCTTCGGTCTCGCTCAAGCCGACGCGCGCCACCTCGGGGTCGGTGAAGGTGGCCCAGGGGACCATCGAGTAATCGGCGCGGGTCTTCCAGAGGTTTACGAACAAGGCGTTTTGTACTGCAATCTGCGCCTGATAGGCGCCAAAATGGGTGAACTGGAACGGGCCAGCCACATCGCCGCAGGCGGTGATATTGGGGTAGCAGGTCCTGAGGTATTCGTCGACCGCTACAGTGTGTTGCGGGGTGGTGGGGATGCCCAAGGCCTCAAGCCCCAGACCTTCGGTATGGGCGCGGCGGCCCAAGGCCACCAGCACGCGGTCGAAGGGAATGGATACCTCTTTTCCGGCGTGCTCGGCCACCAGGATCCTGTCGCCGGCCTCGTTCACAAAGCGCAGCGCCTTGTGTTCCAGCCTAAGATCGATGCCTTCGGCACGGAAGCGGGAGGCGATGAGTTCTGAGACCTCGGGGTCCTCGCGCCCCAACAGGCGGTCCTGCAGCTCCACCAGGGTCACCCTACTGCCGAGGCGGGCAAAACACTGGGCCAGTTCGCAGCCGATCGGCCCACCGCCGAGCACCAGCAGGTGGCGGGGCAACTCGCGTATGTCCCAGATCGTGTCCGAAGTCAGGTAGCCGATCTCCTCGAGCCCCGGAATCTTCGGCACGAAGGGGCGGGCGCCGGTGGCGATGACGATCGCGCGGGCAGTCAAAGTGTGCACGCCGTGGGCGGTTTGCACCCGCACTTCCCAGGGAGAAAGCAGTTTCGCTTCGCCGGCGATGACCTCGACCCCCAACCTCGTATAGCGCTCGGCCGAATCGTGGGGTGCGACCGCCCGGATGACCTGGTGGACGCGGGCCATCACCTCGGCGAAGTCGAATTCGGCCTCGGCCCGGCGAATCCCCAGCGCCTCGGCCCGGCGGATATCCGCCAGCAGACGGGTGGTGCGGATCAGCGCCTTGGAGGGCACGCAGCCGGTGTTGAGGCAGTCGCCGCCCATGGGCCCTTTTTCCACCAGGGTCACCTTGGCTTTGAGGGCGGCGCCGAGATAGGCGGCCGAGAGCCCGGCGGCGCCGGCGCCGATGACCATCAGGTCGCAGTCCACGCGCTTAGGTTTAGTCCAGCGAGCGTACACCTTGCGGGCCTTTAGGCTTTCGACGAGCTTCTTGGCGAGAAGAGGAAACAGACCCAAAAGCGCGAACGATCCCAATATCCCAGGAGACAGAATGGCGGGGAGCGAATCGATCTTGGCCAGCTGGGTGCCGGCGTTGACGTAGACGATCGTCCCCGGCAGCATGCCGATCTGGCTGACCCAGTAGAAGGTGCGCACCGGCATCGAGGTCAGCCCCAGCGCCAGGTTGATGACGAAGAAGGGGAACACCGGTACCAGGCGCAAACTGAACAAATAAAACGGGCCGTCGCGGGCTTGGCCTACGTCGATGGCCTGGATGCGCGCGCCAAAGCGCTGCCGCACCCAGTCGCGCAGCAGAAAGCGCGCCGCCAGGAAGGCCAGGGTGGCGCCGATGGAAGAGGCGAAGGAGGCGATCAGCGTCCCCCACAGAAAGCCGAACAGCGCCCCGCCGGCCAGAGTCAAAACCGCGGCCCCGGGCAGAGACAGGGCCGCCACCGCCACATAAAGCAGGGCATAGGCCAGAGGGGCGAGGAGCGGGTGGGCGTCCCGCCAAGCGGCGATGGCCGCCTGTTGGGCCTTGAGGTTTTCCAGGGCCAGGAAGCGCTGGAGGTCGAAGGCGAAAAACGCGGCGAGCACAACGACCAGCACCAGCAGGATCAATATCCGGGATCGGTTCATGCGCCAAGCTCCTTATGTTTGGTTTTAAGTCGCCCCGGCATAAAAAAGCTTACGACGGGGCGCCTTGGCGCTAGAGCCGACCGGCAAGGGTATCGAGCCGGCTTAAGTCCTCCGCGCTTAGGCGGACTTCCATCGCTTTGAGGCTGGCCTCGATGCTGGAAGGCTTGCTCGCCCCCGGGATGGGCAGGATGTGTTCGCCTTTGGCGAGCAACCAGGCCAGGGCGATGAGGTAAGGGGAGGTTTGATAGGCCTTGGCCAGCCGGTTTAACACCGGATGCTCTTTGAGTCGGCGGTGCCCGAAGTGGCCGCCGACCGGGCTGTGGGCGATGTAGGTGACCCCGCGCTCCCGGCACAGCTCCACCAGGCCGGTGTGGAAATCCCCAGGTTCGAGCACGTTGCAGCGGTTTTGCACCGAGACGATCGGGGTCTTCTTGAGGGCGCGTTCGAGCTGGTGAGAATCGACGTTGGACAGCCCAAGGTAGCGGATCTTGCCTTGTTTTTGCAGCTCGATCAGGGTATCCAAGCTTTCGTCCAAGCCCACCTTGGGGTCCACGGCGTGGAGTTGATACAAGGCGATGCAATCGGTCTTAAGCGCCTTGAGGCTTTGCTCCACGGATTGCCGCAAGAATTCCGGGCGTCCGTCCACCACCCAGGCGCCGCCCGGCCGCCTCAAGCCCCCCTTGGTCGCCACGATCACCTGGGAGGTTTTGCCGAGCCGTTCGAGCGCCTTGGCGATCAGCCGCTCGTTGTGGCCGAGGTCGTCATCGTCCAGGCAGTAGACGTTGGCGGTGTCGATGAAATTGCCGCCGCGCTCGACGAAGGTGCGGATGACCTCGAACGCCTGCGCCTCGTCCGGGCGCCCGGCGAGGGAGAGCGGCATCGCGCCTAGGCCGATGGCGGTGACCTGAATGCCGGTGGTACCCAATTCGCGCAACATACGCCTCCTCACAGAAAAACCCGATAGTCTGCGTTGGGGAAAATATTATCCATCGCTTCCAAGGCGGCAAGCTTGTCGGCGTCGATCTCCCCGCGCTCGAGCGCCTCGGCCAGGTAACAGAACCTGGCGACGTGGTCCTTGACCCGGCGCGTTGCGTATTGGGTGGAGGTTTCGTTGTTGATGATGAACGGCCAGTCCGAACTCTGGGCGAGGAGCAGCTCCCGCAGGGCCTGGTTGAGCGCCCGCCGCACCAAGGGATCGACCGAGGCTTGCGCGTACCGCTTGGCCAGCGCCTCCATCCGCGCGGCGCACCGGTAAAGCTCAGGATAGATCCAGTCGGTCTTGCCGTTCAGCCAGCCTTCGAAATACCCCTTGTGCCCCCAGGTGGAAGTGGCCGGGGTTCCCACCTGGTGCACTGGGTGGCGGTCCAGATAATCGGAAAGGGCGATCAGTTCCAGCGTGTCTTGGTCGAAGGCGGCTTTGCGGACCACAAAATCCAGCCACTTCGGTCCCTCGAACCACCAGTGGCCGAACAGCTCGGCGTCGAAAGGGGCGACCGCGATCGGCGCCACCTCCATCGTCGAGGCCAGGTATTCCAGGTGGGCCATCCGCTGCTGGAGGAATTCGCCTGCGTGCTGGGCCGCCCGCTCTTTGGCCATCTCCGGATGATAGGGCTCCTTCCAGGAAGTCGGGCCGGTGATCCGGTAGTATTTGATCCCCGTGTCCACCCGCACGCCGTCGGCGATGTACGGGCGGATGTAGTCGAACTCGAGGTCATAACCGATGTCGCGGTAGAACTCGCGGTAGTCGGGATGGCCGGGAAAGCCTTCGCGGGCCGACCAGACCTGCTTGGCGCTGCCCTGATCGCGGCCGAAGGCGGCCACCCCAGAAGGGGTATAAAGCGGGGCGTAGACGCCATAAAAGGGGGTGGTGCTGGCGTGCTCCAGCCCATGCGATTCGAGCACGAAAAAGCGCACCCCCTCGCGGCTTAGAAGCTCCTCCAGCCCCGGATAATAGCCGCACTCGGGCAGCCACATTCCGGCGGGGCGAAAGCCAAACACGCGCTCAAAATAATCCAGCCCCGTGACCACTTGCGCCTCGACCGCTTTGGGCTGGGCGGCCAGCAAAGGCAAAAGGCCGTGAGTCGCCGCGGTGGTGATGAGCTCGATGACGCCCTGCGCGTGCAGATTTTTGAACGCGCCGGCCAACCGGCCGCTGCAGCGTTCGAAGACCGCCCGGGTCTCTTGAAAGAGCGCATGGTAAAAGCCCGCCAGATAGTGAAAATGCGGCTCGCTTTGCGTGCGCTCCAATTCCTTCTCGCTCAGCTCGATCAGCTTGCCGAGGTGGGCGGCGTAACGCGCCATCAAGAGCTCGTCTTCCAACATGGCGAGCAGGCTGGGGGAGATCGACAAAGTCAGCCGGCCCGGCACCTGCTCCTCGCGCAGGCGGTCGAAGATTTTGATCAAGGGAATGTAAGTCTCGGTGATCGCCTCGAACAGCCAGCGCTCCTCCAAAAACGCATCGTATTCGGGATGGCGCACGTACGGCAGGTGTGCGTGCAGGACAAAAGCCAGATAGCCTTTAGCCATGGGCGCTCTCCTTAAGGGCGGTCGCGTAATACAGATAGTGCTGGGCCACCACGTTGTCCAAAGACGCCTGCCGCTGCGCCTTGGTTCTCGCCGACAAGCGCTGCAGGTTGGCCTGCAAGGGGTTATGCAGGAGCTCCTGGATTCCCCAGATGATAGAGCCTGGATTGTCGTAGGTGATCAGCCCGTTCTGGCCGTGAACAATACAGCGGATTCCCGCCTGGTGCGTGGTGAGCACCGGCTTGCCGGCCTCGATCGCCAGCTGCGCCAGCCCTTCGTCCTGCCAGGTGCGCGCCGGAATCACCACAAAATCGCACGCCGAGAGCAGCGAGGCGAAGGTTGCGCTGGAGACATCGCCCAAAAACCGCAGGCGCGGGCCGATGCCGCCGTGCCAGGCGCGAGCCTCCAGCTCGCCTTTGAGGGGGCCGTCGCCGGCAAAGACAAATTGCAGCGTGGGATGCCGGTGGCACACGTAGGCCAAAGCTTCCAGCAAGAGATCCGCACCCGATGCATGGGAGACCTCACCGGCGAACAACCCCGTCGGCGCCTCCGGATTCAGCCCTAAGCCGGCTTTGATCTGGCCCGGGCTCGAGGCGGCCGCCGGGGCATCCTGCGGCAGGTCTTGGACGATCACGACCTTGTCCGGGGCCGCCCCGTACAGATTGATCACCTGCTGGCGGGTGGCCGAATGCGGGGTGATGATCAGGCAGGCCGCCCGGATCACCTTCTCCTCCCACGCGCAAACCGCCTTAGAAAGATGATCGGTTTCGTAGGCGTGCGCCCGCTCGTGCTCGGTGGAGCGAAGCGAAAGGACCAGCGGCAAACGTAAGCGCTCTGCCGCCGCCAGGGCGCACGCGGCCGCATACCAGCCGTGGCAGTGGAGCAAGGAAAAAGGCTTGTGGCGATGCGCGGCGGCCAGCTCTAAAGCCAGCCGCTCGGAAAACAGGGCCATTTTGTCCAGCAGGGCTTTGTCCGAGACCCGGTCGACCCCGGACAGGGGCAGGGGGAACAGCAAAGGCTGGCCGCCGAACTTGCCGATTCCTGCTGCCAAATCCCGGACGTAGGACTTAGACGGCTCAGAGTCGGCGAACACCAAGGCGATCGTCAGCGCCTGCGGTCTTTGGATCTCGCTCAGCGCCCGGTGCATCTTTTCAAAGACCTTGGCGTCGAAAACGTTTTCCACCGGCAACACCCGCTTGAGGGCGCGGCTCACGAACAACCCCGCGGTCTGATAATTGCCTGCCGGGCGGTCGCGCTCGAAAAATACGGGATTGGAACGCGCCAAAGGGGCAAAGCTGCCATCGCCTGCGCGCACGCCCAGTTCGGCGAGGTAGTTCCTCGCCGGCTGGGGAGGGCGGAAGTAATAATTGCCGCGGGGACTGCCCACTTCGAAGTCGAAGAAGCCGTGCGCGTTCGATCCGTCGAACAGCACCTCGGTAACGTCGTAGACGCGAACCACCAGCGGAGCATGAGCAAAGCGGGTATCTGCCCGAATCGCCGCCAGCGCCTTTTCGCCGATATGCCAGTGGGCGTACCCCAGATGGGGGCTGACCATCGCTAAGGCGATGTAATCTACTAAAAGCTCGGACGGATAGCGCTGGCGGATGTCCCAGGCGATTTCCCGGAGCTGCGCTTGCGAAGGCATGGTTTGCTTCTCTTTTGGAGTCTCACCCCATTATACCTTTAACGCTCTAGAGGGCGATCAAAGCGGTCTGCTGCAAACCCCCAGATCCCTAAGCTGCGGTGGCGCGCGATTTTCTCCAAGGCGTGGTATTCGAAAGGCGCCTCCGGAAGGGCCACCGCCCAGCCTTGGCTCAAAAGATAGGCCGCCAGGTCTTCGCCCTCACGGAACGGACTGTAATTTACCCAACAGATGGCGTTTAAGCTACCGTCCTCGTTTAGGCTCATTTCCTGACAACGGACAAAGCCTTGAATCTTGATTTCCAAGGCCAGCGCCGCCCGCGAAGCGCAGCGGGTGGGGCGCAAGAAAAACAGGCAGCTGCGGTCGGTGGGAGGAATATAAATGCCGTAGAGGCGGATGGTGCGCCCTTGGATCCGCAAACTCGCATCGTCCTGGACGATGGCGTAGCCGGCGAGGTCCCCCGCCCAGACGCCAAACGGCGAGCTCCAAAGGATACCCGCTAAGGCTGCAATTCCCACCCAGCGGTGCCAACCTCTAAAACTCAAGCCTGTCCCCTTGCAAACTAAAGTTACCGCCCTTCTTTTTGGCCGGCGGGGACCTGGCAGAACCCCTGGGGCGGCACGTCCAAAGCGGCGTTGAACTTGCTAGAAAGGTTCTGGAAGGCGATCAATCCGGTCAGCTCCACGATGGCGTCCTCGTCGAACCAGGTCTTTAAGGCTTCCACCATCTTATCTTCCACCCCGCGCTCGGGATAAGTCATCGCCTCGGTATATTCCAGCACCGCCTTTTCCCGCGCGTCGAACAGATCGCTCTCACGCCAGCCGGAAAGCGCCTGGACCTTTTCCTCGGAACCTGTGCGCCGGGCCAACAGCCAGGAATTGATGTCGATGCAAAACCTACAGTGGTTGATCTGCGAGACCCTGACCGTCACCAGGCAGCGCAGGGCAGGCTCCAAAGGCGAGCGCTTGCGGTCCAAAACCCCGTAGAGCAAGGCGACCGCGGCGAACAAAGACGGCACCCGGCCCCACAGCAGGGCGGGCAAAAGCACCTGGCCGTATTTGCACCTCTGCTTCCAGAAGAAGATCTTAAGCCACCAGGGGTAACGATTTAAGGATTTGGGCTGGATGCGCATGGAGACGACCTCGCCGGGACTAGTCAATTCCAATTTCGATTATAACCGCACCTGCCGCAACCTCAGGGCGTTGAGCACCACCGACACCGAGCTGAAACTCATGGCGGCGGCGATGATGGGCGAGAGCAAAATCCCGAAGAACGGATACAGCACCCCGAAGCTGTTTGACGATCCCGGTCTTGTCCTCCGGCAGCACCTCGGCGTAGAAGCGTTCGATGCCGAGTCTACGGGCCACCACCTCGGCGGTGGCGCGGCTGTCGCCGGTGGCCATGACCACCTCCATGCCTTCGCCGCGCAGGATTTCCAGCGCCTCGGGAGTGGTGGTTCCCCCTCCCTCGCCCTCCCCCGCTCGCGGGGGAGGATTGGGTGGGGGTTGCCAGAAGGCCGAGAAAGAAGGCCGGCCAGTCGAGCCAGTGAAAGCCCG